>QHBQ01000406.1 GCA_003243865.1 Candidatus Chloroheliales bacterium
GTGCCGCCATCGGTGGAATAGGAGAATCCACTATAGCAGCCGGTGCCAGCGGGCGAGCGGTTGTAGTTGACCACAACGGTCGAGCCGTGGCCCCAGACCATTGCTTCACTCTGAGTGACGTTCGGGTAGGTGCCATCAGGGAGGATGACATCCACATCGGTGCCGCCATAGTTGGCAGGCATCGCCATGTTGCCGCCGGTCATAGGCGACTTATTGCCGCTGGCGGCAGGGATGAGCCCGCAGCCCAGCATAATCAGGCTGGCGTGGATGTTCATCTGCTTGTCAATGCCAAACTTGGAGACATCGCCGCAGCGTATACCATCCACTACCTTATTGGGATCCGGCTTAGCTGCCTGCTGACTAACGTTGGCATTGGCATTGCCGGTATTGGGGATATTAGCCACCGCAGCAGCTGGTGAGCTAGCCGGGCTGGCTGCGACAGTGCCGAGCATCCCTGCGATGGTGCTGACGACCAGCGCCAGCATTAGCACAGGGAGCAGAAACTTGTACTTAGCCATACGGTTTCTCCTTCCATTCTACTCTTTTCACTTTCGCCTATCCTCCCCAATTAGGAGGATAAGATAGATATTATCAGAATAATTGCTAATTGTCAAGCCCCATAATGAGGTAATAAGAATGTAGCAAAGTTGGCAGATGGACGTGACAGCTTCGCGCCCTTACATGGGTTTCGTGTATGCAAGGGCGCAAATTCAGTGCGCCCTGAACGCCGTGGCAATAGCTCTACCCGCGCAAAAGAGGGAAGGCACATCTGACGGTGCGCCCTCCCTCTTTATTCTTTCAGCTTAAACTCTAATCTGCTTAAGGCCGGTGGATGATGCCCTCGTAGACAATCTGGGCCATCTCATCGCGGCGGATGTTGTTGTTCGGCATGAAGATGTGGTCGGGATAGCCGTTGATAATGCCAGCGTGGTAGGCCGTCTCGATGTAGACGTAGGCCCAGTAGCTGGGCGGCACATCGGTGAAACAGGTTAGACAAGGATCGGGAGGGGTATACGGCGGGTAGTTACCGGCCAGCACCACCAGCTTGGTGAGGTGCGCACGGGTAATGAACAGGTTGGGCAGGAAGCAGGGATAGGTGGCGTTGTGCGCGGTGCAGTTGGTCGCATCGAAGCCTTGCAGGATGCTGGCATGGTAGCCAGTCTCGATGTAGGCATAGGCCCCGTGCCATATATCCCAACCAGGATGCTGAGCAACAATGTCAGCGTCAGCATCGGGATGAGCAGCTTATATCTGCGCATCATGGTTTTCCCCCTTGCTCTTCTCACCAGGGCGAACAGCAGTTCGCCTCTATGGAAATGTACCGCGAAACAAGACCCTTCTTGGCTGGAACAAGCAGATTGACAAGCCTCATCCCCCCAGCGTTCTCCAAGTATAGTAGCATAGTGGGGCATCATTGTCAATAATTCCGCTGTATACACCGACAATGGATCAACGCTTCAGCGATGTACCACCCAGCAACGCCTTCTTCGCCGCAATCGACCGCCCATCACAAGGGAGTGATCAACGGTTATGATGAAAACTCATCGTATCCTCATCACCAATTCACCTTACTTTAATCTCCACGCGCTATGATATCCTCAAGAAAACCATCGCCATGCCGAAAACAATCAGGTGAAACCATGGAGTCAATCACAACCGATGAAACCGAATCAGCCAGTTGACATTGAATCCCTACCGCTTCGCCTCTTTCTAGGCATTATCTCCTTTTTCGCTGGCCTGGACAAGGTCACTGACCCGACCTTCTTCGACCCTAAAAACGCCAACTACATTGGCACGCAGTTGCAAGGCTTTGTTACCTATAACCACTCGCCGCTGTCGTTCCTGCTTACTAGCATCGCTATCCCCAACGCCGCTATGCTTGGCGCTTTGATCGCTGTCGGTGAGATGGTATGCGGCCTGCTAGCGCTGCTCGGCCTGTTCACGAGGGTGGCAGCGGCGCTTGGCCTGTTGATCAGTTCTACTTTGTGGCTGACCGCCAGTTGGGGGCAGCAGCCATTTTACACCAGTTGGGATCTGCCCTATATGTTTGGCTGGCTCACCCTGCTGCTGCTCGGCGCGAGGCGCTACTCGCTCGACGAGGTGCGCAGCTCGCAGCGCCGCCTTGTTCCCACACAGGTGGTGACTGATCAGAGCCGCCGCCGCTTCCTGGTCAATGCTGGCGCAACGGTGGGCGCAGTAGCCGCCCTGCTAATCGCGGGCGGTGAAGTACTCAGCGGCTTCGCCAGCCGCGGGCAGGGGTCCGCCACCAGTGCGCTTAGTGACAAACCAACTCGGGCCACGCCCCCTCAGACCATCGGCGGGTCAAGTAACATTAACCCCCAGCTAACGCTTACCGACACGCCCGCTTCATCGCCCTCCAATATGCCGCCAGCGCAGCCAACCGATACGCCGCCCGCTGCCGCTGCACCCACTGACACTACAGCTTCGGTTGGCCCAGCCAACCCCACCCAGCCGCCCGCCGCTGCGCCAACCAACGGGACGCTAATTGCCAAAGTCAGTGATGTGCCAGTCGGCAGTGGTGTCCGCTTCACCGCCCCTGATACTGGCAATGACGCCTACCTTGTCCACCTCAGCGATGGTCGCTTCGTCGCGTTCGATGCCATCTGCACCCATGAGGGTTGCGCAGTGAACTACTCTCAGAGTGCAGGGATATTCGTCTGCCCCTGCCACGGCGCGGAGTTTGACCCCAGCAACGATGGCGCGGTGCTACGCCGCCCCGCCCGCGGCCCGCTTGCCAAGCTCAACATCAGTGTTGACCAGAGTAGCGGCAATATCTATTATCTGGGTGCGTAGGAGAATCGCAACCGTTGTCTTCCATTTCCAAGATCCTACATGCATTGAGCGCGGCGCTGGCGGTCTTCTCGCTGGCTTTCTCTACCCTCGCCCCACCCACGCCTATGCCGTCCACTGCGGTTAGCAATGATCGGGTGGCAACGTGCGATGAAACCCTTTATCCCACCCCAACCCCCCCCCCAAACCCTCAATCCGGTGAAGTCTCGCCATATGGCGTATACGAAGATCGGTTTGCGGTTGCTGAAGCGCAACAGATGCCAACCGGCCCCAGCGCGTTTGATGCCAATGGTAAGCTGCGACCTGATGCTACTGCGCCCACCCTACCACCTGTACCTGACCGGCAGTTTGCGCTCCTGGATACCCCCACTCCTGACTCCAATGGCGTTACAGCTGATGTAACGCCCACGGTTGTACCTACCATCATACCAGCCAAGCTCCTTCGCGTAGTTATCCAATCCGGCCATTGGCTGAACAGCGAGTTGCCTTATCAGCTCTCCCAGTTTAGCGACGACGGCGCATACGCTGGCGGTGTAGCCGAGTGGAAACTCAACCTTCATGTCGCCACGCTCGCCGCAGGGCTGCTACGCACCAGGGGCTATGATGTGCGCATCGTACCCGCCACCGTGCCGATTGACTGCCGGGCTGATGTCTTCGTTGCGCTGCACGCCGACGCCGACTCCGACCCTAATGTGTACGGCTATAAGGCCGCTTACCCCCGCGACGTCAATAATCCAGTCAATCGCCGCCTACTCGCCGATATGTACATTGAGTATGGCGTCGCCACCGGCCTCGACCGCAACTATTCTATCAGCCTCAACATGAGTGGCTACTATGCCTTCTACAATCAGAAACAACCATATGCCGTAGACCCTCGCACTCCGATGCTCATCCTGGAGATGGGCTACATCTCCAACGACAACGACCGCCAGTTCCTCTCCACCAATCAGGATGTTGCCGCGCTGGGGGTTGCCAACGGCGTAGATCGCTTCCTGCAAGGAAAGTAATACCATCTATAATCTACAATCTACAATCACCTTCAGAGTGCCAGCGGCCTGCGCGTGCTGGAAGGCAAGTTCGGCGTCATCCAGCGAGTAAGTGGCGCTGATCAGGGGGCGAACGTCAACCGCGCCCTGCTTGAGCAGCAGCAGCGCGTCAGCGAACGGCCCGCAGCGAGAGCCGACCAGATTGATTTCGTTGACCACCAGTTGGCTGAGGTCCACTTCCGTTTTGCCCGCATAGGTACTCTTCAGCACCAGGGTGCCGCGCGGGCGCAGCATCGCCACCGCCGCAGCGAAGCCAGTGGCGCTGCCAGTCGCGTCCACCACAATGTCGAACTCGCCCAGGCCGCTTGCTTCCTCGGTCAGTAGCACCGCGATACCGCGCCGCTTGAGTAGCTCCAGCTTTTCGTGGTGCCTACCGATTGCCACCAGTCGGCAACCAGTAAGGGCCAGCACCTGGGCGCAGAGTTGGCCCAGCTTGCCGTCGCCAAGCACTGCCACCTTATCTTCCGCGCCGATTTGCACCTGGGTAAGTATCTCGCAGGCGGCAGCCAGCGGCTCGGTGAAGACCGCTTCCTCGTCGGCGATGCTGTCGGGAACGAGGTGAAGGTTGGCAAGGGGCAGAGTAAGGAACTCGGCCAGGCTACCATCGCGCCCCTGGATGCCCAGCACCGTGCGTCGGGCGCAGTGGCTGGGCATGTCGGCCAGGCAGCGGGCGCAGTCGCCACAGGCAATGTTGATCTCGCCAACCACGCGGCGACCCAGCAGCTGTTCGCTCTCCTCGCCATTGACCGCCGCCACCTCGCCGACGAACTCGTGGCCCAGCACTCCGTGCCAACCCTTGTAGCCGCGACTGATCTCGATGTCGGTGTTGCAGATACCAGCAAGACGCACTTTCACCAGTGCCTCATGCGGGGCGGGCTGCGGCTGCGGCCAGTCGCGCTCAAGCTGCACCCTGCCCTGTTGATTGTAGACTAGTGCTTTCATGGTTCACATTATCGCATAGCCACATCCCTTCGGCAAGCACACTTTGCAGCCCCTGCCCGCAAAGTGTTATAATTACCGATGCAAGGTGGCAACCGCAGCGACCCACCAACAGAAAGGATGTAGCAATTATGCAAGCAACCAAGCCAATCGCCACGATTGAGACGAGCAAGGGTAATATCAAGCTGGAACTCTACCCCGCCGAAGCGCCTAACACCGTCGCCAACTTCATCGAGAAGGCCAACAGCGGCGCGTATGTGGGGCGCACCTTCCACCGCGTCGAAAGCTGGGTCATTCAGGGCGGCGACCCTGCTGGCTCCGGTATGGGCGGCGGCCAGATGACGGCGGA
>QHBQ01000291.1 GCA_003243865.1 Candidatus Chloroheliales bacterium
AGCAGGTCGGGGGTGAATTGCACCCGCTTGAACTCAGCGTTGATCAGGTAGGCAAGGGTGCGGGCCATCAGCGTCTTGGCAGTGCCGGGCACGCCCTCGAGCAGCACATGGCCGCCACTGAGCAGAGCAATCACCATCAGGGCAAACGCCTCGTCCTGACCGACGATGACCTTGCGTCGCTCCTGGTCAATCGCTGCGTAGATATCGCGGGTTATCAAGTTCGTACCCCCACCATCAGGGATGTTGAAAGTTGAAAGTTGAAAGTTGAAGGTTGGATTGGCTAGGCCATTATACCTGCTGCGTATCTCAGGCGCAAATCAAGCTCTCCTGCCAGGGAGAGTGCCATTCTGCATTATCACCTTCTTTCAACTTTTAACTTTCAACTCTCAACTTTTCGGCCTTCATCTTGCCTGCTGCTCCGTTTGCATGGTACAATAGGGTAACAATGGGGTGGGAGGCAACGGCGCCGCAATCTTGAGTAGCTAAAGAGGAGCAGAACATGAACCCAGCAGGCGGTGAGCGGCAGGGTAGTATCATTGTAGCGTTGCAGATGCCGGAGCGGGAAGCGGCGGCGCTGCAGTTGGCGAAGGCGGTGGCGCAGGCGTGGGGCAGCAGGCTGGTGCTGGCTGCGACGGTGGAGGTGGCAGCCGGGGAGTCGTTGAGCGAAGGGACGATTCGCGCCCAGGAGTTGCGCCAGCAATTGGCCGCGCTGATCGAAACCCGCACCAACGCGATAGCAGCCAAAAGTCATGCGCCCGCCGTAGCAGGCACTGAACCAGGCGGACGCGGCGGACAGGGCGTTCGCACCGTCGTGCGCGTTGGGCGCGAACGTTGGGCCGAGCTATGCGAACTGGCGGTAGAGGAGCGGGCCGCGCTGCTGGTGATTGCCCTCGACAGCGTGATAGATCCCAACGCGCCGCTGCTGCTCGGCAGTACGGCGATTGAGCAGGCGCTGGCCGACGCGCCTTGCGATGTGGCGCTGGTGCGGGGGGCGCAGGCGCATAGCAGCGGGCAGGCGGGCGATGTGTTGCTCGCGGTGCGCGGCGGCCCCCACGCCGAGCTTGCCCTCGACATCTCCGAGGCCCTCTCCCTCACTGAGCCAGAGTCAATCATTACCACCCTGCACGTAGTGCGCCAGGATATGCCAGCGGTGCAGCAGGTCTACGAAGAGATACCCTATAACCGCCTGCGCTCACGACTGGTGGCGAGCCGACGGGTGCGGCGGCGGCAGATTGCCAGCCGCAATGTGCAGCAGGCGGTACTGAGCGAGGCGGCGCGGCATGACTGGATCGTGCTGGGTGTTGGCGCAAACGAACGGGGCAAGCAGCTACCCGGCATTAGCCCGCTGGCGCGGGCGCTGGGGCCAATTCCGGCGGCGGCTTTGGCAAGCGTGGCGAGCAACATCGCCCTGGTCAAGACCCGCCGCCCGGTCGCACCGGAGATTAGCCAGTACCGTGCCGCCTCAGTCAACAGCTTCGCGCTCGAGCCCGAAACCCTGTCGCTGCTGGTGGATAAGTGGTTCGCGGAGAATACCTTCCATGCCAACGAGTTCCGCGACCTCGACCGACTGGTGGCAATGAAGAAGAGCCAGGGGCTGACCATCAGCCTCGGCCTACCCGCGCTGAACGAGGAGGCGACTATTGGCAGTGTTATCAGCGTGCTGAAGGAGGCGCTGTACGAGCGGGTGCCGTTGCTCGACGAGATCGTGCTGATTGACAGCAACTCGGAGGACCGTACCCGCGAGATTGGTCGCGAACTGGAGGTGCCGGTCTATATCCACCAGCAGGCGCTACCCGAAGCGGGCGCACCGCTGAACGGCAAGGGCGAGACCCTGTGGAAGAGCCTGCACCTGCTGAAGGGCGACATCATCGTTTGGGTGGATACCGACATCACCAACATGACCCCGCAGTTCGTCTACGGGCTGCTTGGGCCGCTGCTGGCCGAGCCGCGCATCAAGTACGTGAAGGGTTACTATCAGCGCCCAATCAAGTCGGGAACGATCCTGGCCGAGGAGGGCGGTGGGCGCGTCACCGAGCTAACCGCCCGCCCGCTGTTCAACCTCTTCTATCCTCAACTGTCGGGTCTGATCCAGCCGCTCAGTGGCG
This sequence comes from Candidatus Chloroheliales bacterium, assembly GCA_003243865.1. The sequence continues at coordinate 2,106 of QHBQ01000291.1, forward strand.
AGTACGCCGGGCGGCGCGAGGTGCTGGAGCAACTACCCTTCTTCAGCGGCTACGGAGTGGAGGCTGGCCTGCTGATTGACCTGCTGGAACGCTACGGCCTCAGCGCCATCGGCCAGGTCAACCTCGGCCAGCGCATCCACCGCAACCAATCGCTGCGCGCCCTCAGCACGATGTCATTTGCGATCATGCAGGTGATACTGGAGCGGATTGACCAGCATCGCGGCACTAGCCTGCTGGCGGGCATCAACCGCAGCATGAAGTTGATCAAGTTCGCCGACGACCAACTCTCGCTCGAACTGAAGGCCGTCCACGACACTGAGCGACCCGCCATCGCCACCATCCCCGCCTACTGCCAGGCGCGGGAGGCGCATAGGGCAGCAGCCTCCAGCGGAAAAACGGATGCCGCCAACGGACTGTTCAACGGACCAACGGAGTAAACGGTTGGCGGTGGTTGGCTGGTTTTCATCCTACCCAGCCGCCAACGGACTGTTCAACGGACCAACGGAGTAAACGGATGTAGGGGTGGGCGGTGGCCCGCCCCGGTAAAGCGCCTCAATGCTCATCGCCAGCGACAATCTTGACGTAGGGGCGAATCGCATACGCCCTCGTGAAGCAGCGCATAAGGTTAATCGCAGGCAACGAACAGCGGCCAGCGGACTTGAAAGCGGACAAGCGGACAGCATACTGCCGAATGAGGGCTACGGTCACGACGAGCCTAAGCTGGGCAGCAGGGCGTATACCATACGCCCCTACAGGATTTCACGGTTGTGCAAAATGATGAAATTGCACCCCAGTAATGTACCACCTTGCATTTGTGTGGTATAATAACTGCATAATAGCTTGAGAGGTCGCCCCGTGTATGAAGAAGAATTGCGGCAAATGCGAGAGTGCGTTCATCGAGGACGCCTTCTACTCTCAGAACACGCGCTCCAGCGAATGCAAGAGCGCCGACTAGGTATCTACGATGTCGAGCGAACCATACGTACGGGCCGCATAATCAAACAGCAAAGGGACAGCATCACTGGGGAACTCAAGTATATCGTTCGAGGGCAGCCATATGCTCTTTTCCACGTCGAGGTAGTAGTGAAGTTCACCACAAACAAATGGCTTAAAGTTCTTACTGTGTACAGAGTCTAGGAAGGGGTAACCATGCTAAAAGACATCTGCGGCGAAGAGGGTGGCGAGATCATCCGGGTAACCAAAGTTTTTGGTGAGGGCGATGATATGCTGATCATCGAAAACATCCCCATGATCAGCTGCGCCAATGGTGAAGGCTACTTCACTGCAGAGACACTGCACGAGATCGAGGGTATGAAGATGCATCGTGATGTTTTCGCTACTAAACGCGAAGTCCTAGTCGCCCGGTTCACTGCCGACGTAAAAGAGGTGGGGGAGCTTGAGGGAGCTGAGGTCGCCTAGTTTATGAGAATTGAAATCGAAGCTCTCAGCAGTAATCCTAAGTTCCTCACGTTGATTGAAGAAGCAATGCGTAGCCTGCGCGAAGAGGGAGGCACGCCAGCGGAGGACTTCCCCCGCGAACCTGGCCTCTGAAGCGATTCGCGCCAGATAAACAAAAAGCCCACGCCATCTCTGGTGCGGGCCTTCGTTTGGTGGAGATGGGGGGAGTCGAACCCCCGTCCAAAGAGCGTTGTCGCAAATATACTACAAGCTTAGTCAGCGTTTTGCTTTAGCCTGCGGCACGTCCGCTGACGAACTGGCTGCAGGCAGGCTACCTGGTCTTAGTCAAGGCTTAGGCTGCGCTCGGCCTTGAAGCACCCCGAACTTGATTACGCTGGCTGCAACCCGTCGGGGTAGGGTTGCAGCACAACGTCGCGCCTAATTAGGCAGCGAGGGCGACTTGATTATAGTTGCCGTTTATTTGTTTGCCTGAGTTTAACGAGGGTCAAGCGCCTCGGCTTGCAATTTACTAACCTCACTCCCTGTCGAAACCGGGCATCCCCGTGTTTGGACCGGCGGTGTTGCCAGTAACTGTATTATACCACATCGGCACGATTCGTGCCACTTTCGGCTGCTTGCGCCAGCATTTGCGTTATGTTAGCAATCTGCACGGTGAAGTTGTCCAGCTTATTCAGGCACTCGCTCTGTATGCCCGCGAGGTCGTGCACGTCCTGCAATGGGTCGGTGTTCTCATACAGGATGCGGATCAGCCAATCGGTCAGGTCAACCAGGTAGCGACGTTGAAAGTAGAAGGCAAACTGCAGCGGGTCGAGTGCGGTTGCGCCACCTGCTTGCTGATAGACAGTGAGGAAGTCGGCAAAGTGACGGTCGCTAAAGGTTTGCAGGTCATGCTCCGGTGGTGCGAGGGTGATGTCCTCCCAGTCGAGGATGTACACCCTACCTGCCGCATCCACCATATTATTGTCGCCGCCCATGTCGGTGTGGCAGAGTACCAGTGACGTAGCCCGCGCCCTGGCGGTGTCGGCAAGCTGCTCGGTGTCGGCCAGCCGGTCGAGCAGCGCATCACGGCGGGGCAGCAGCAGGTCGCGCAGGGCAATTTGGCCGGGGCGGTGCAGCGGGCCAATCAGGTTGAGGGCAGCAAGTCCGCGCCGCAGATCGTCAGCAAAGCGCATCTCGAAAGCTGCCGCTGGTGGTAGCGGTGAGATCAGCAGGTGAGTGGCTCGATGTATGGTGGCAATCGCCCGCGCCAGTTGGTCGCGCACCGGCTTTGGGTAGGTAGCGGTGTCGTAGGGGAGAGTCTGGCCCTCAATGTAGCGGAAGAGCGTGAGCGCATATTCGCCAAAGCGGTCATGTAGAGCGCCTGCCGATGTGGCAATCGGGCATGGCAAATTGCGGAACAGGCCGCGCTCGTATAGTTCGTAGGTAATCGGCAGATACACGCCTAGTTTGGCCTGCTGCGATCGGCCCTGCCTACTGCCAGGCAGCAGCTTGGCAAAATAGCGGCGGCCATCAGCGCAATCCACCACATAGGCAATGCCCACCTCGCCTAGCGGCACGAAGGTGAGGGCAGTAACAGGCAGGCCATATGCGCTGCTGATCTGCTGGATCAGGGCAGCGTGATCAATAGGAGGTTCAATTTTCATTGTTGCCGCTGGCTAGCTCACTGCCAGCTTCGCCATCAGGTCTGCGGGGCTGAGAACAGGAACAGTAGTTGCACTAAAGCCTTCATCTCTGGTTACAATCGCGTCGAGGCTAGCGATAACCGCGCAGGCAGCCTGCAGATTATCCTCAAAGTCACTGCCCGTCAACGTGGCAGCCTGCTCCAGGGCGTAGCGATCAACCGTGCAGATCTCCAGCGTCTTCAGACAAGTTACCACATCAGTGAGGGCTTCTTGCAAAGCCTTCTCTCCACTCATGTCCTTAACTCGTGTGCGACGACCTATGTAGAACACATCCGTGAGTGAGTTGGCGGTGATGTAAATGTTAATCCTACCAGCATCTTTAGCCTGGAACACCTGCTTGGCATCTTCGACGAAAGGTTCACGCTCCAACAGCAGGTCGAGCAGAACGTTGGTGTCTAGTAGGATGTTCATCAGCTGTATTTCTTCATGCGGTGTTCATCCAACCACTGGGCTACTTCTTCATCGCTTGGCGCGGGATGGCTAGTCTTCATTCGACCAAGTAGCAGCTTCAGGCTATTGTGCTTGAGGTCTTCCTCGTTAGCCACCGTAAATGTGGAACGTTGCTCAGATGAATAGACCCGCTGGCCGATTGTATCAGCCACCTCGCGGAGCAAGGCAGCCAGCATCGGGAGAGGTAGATTGTGAACTACCTCAACAATGCTCTCGTAGTGAGCCTGCGTGGACTGCCCGCTAGTTTCAGCCTGTGCGCTGCTCTGTGGCAACTGCCTGGTGTCTGAGGATGTCTGTATCATGTTACGCCTCCTTATCTGTAGCTAATTATAACATATTTGGCCCACTAAATCAGACTCCATAGCGCCACCACCCCTGCCACCAGGAAAATCATCCCCGACACCCGATTGACCCACAGCAGCCAGCGGGCGTCGAGCCGCGCCCGCAGCAGGCTGGTCGCGCCGCTGAGGATGAACCACCACGAGGCCGAGCCAGCGAACACCCCCAGCACCAGCAATGTGGCAGTGGCATAATCGCGGCTGCTGCTTGCAACGCCGAATACGGCGAACACTGCCGCAAAGCTGAGGATAGTTAGGGGATTGGTGATGGTCAGCAGGAATGAGGAGAGGTATGCACCGAGCAATCTTCCCCTAACCCTCTCCCCCGGCGGGGAGAGGGGATCGCTGCCCTTCCTCCCTGATGTAGCAAGGGGGTCTTGTGGTGACGGGTTGGATAGCAGAGTGGTCACGCCGAGATAGCAGAGGAACAGCCCACCGAGCAGGCCGAGCCAGAAGCGCATCCCAGTCAGCAGCGCGGCAACCGAGGTTAGGCCGAAGCCCGCCACGCTAGCATACAACATATCGGCAGTAGCCGTGCCGAGGCCGGTGACAAAGCCGGTCAGCCGCCCGTTCGCCAACGTGCGCCGGATGCACAGCACGCCAATCGGCCCGACCGGCGCGGCGACGGCGAAGCCGAGCGCCACGCCTTTGAGGAAAAAGCTGGGATCCATGTATGCTCCTTATCTCCCCTCCCTTCAGGGGATGGGGGCAACAATAAACCCGAACCTGGTGGGGTTCGGGTAGGAGCATGAGATGAGTTTTGGCTAGCACCACAACTAGCGGTGCGCCATCTCACGCTCCGCATCGCGCTGATTCTCCCGCTCGGCCAACGCCTCGCGCTTGTCGTAGGTGTGCTTGCCGCGAGCCACGCCGATCTCCACCTTCGCCTTGCCCTTCTTGAAGTAGAGGCGGGTGGGAACCAGGGTCAGCCCCTTCGCTTCGGTCGCCGCTTGCAGCTTGCGGATTTCGCTGTGGTGCAGCAGCAGCTTGCGCGGGCGGATGGGGTCGTGCTGGAAGTAGACACCCGCCTGCTCGTAGGGAGAGATGTGCATCCCTACCAGCCACAACTCGCCGTTTTCAATACGGGCGTAAGCCTCGCGCAGTTGCACCTTGCCCGCCCGCAGCGATTTAATCTCGGTGCC
>QHBQ01000283.1 GCA_003243865.1 Candidatus Chloroheliales bacterium
AGATGGGGAGGCGCAGGCGGGTACGCGGCGGTGCAGCAGCCGCGCTACTGGCACTCTGTCCATTTGCCAGCGAAGCAGGGGGGTGCGGGCGAGTGCGCAACGGGGTTGCGCCCAGGCTACCAACCTCATCCGAGGGTGAAGCAACCCGCCACGGGCGAGTGCGCAGGCTGGAGCTGGATGCCGTGCGTTCGACATTGGCGCTGCCAGCAGCATCTGCGGCTGATTGATCACTGAGGGATGGCATATTCAGGTCGTGGTTTTCCGCACTCGATATAGGTTCTGAGTTGATGTCACTAGCAGCAAGCGACGACATCACTAGTTGCTGGTGATCATTAGTTTCAGGGGATGGCAAGAAGAAATTACCTCCAATTCTTCTGACTTCGCCGACTAAGTGAGCGGTTGCTGCGGCATTATACAATATACCGCTGATTCCAGCCAGTCAGCAGGCATTGCGCCGCTCCGCAATGTGACGAATGTTCAGGGCAGCCGCTCTGTTATTCTTGGTCAGGGGATGGTGTTGATTGGATCATCGCTCGGCTGCTGCTCCGATGAGCCGAGGGTGGTAGCATCAAGCGGCGGGCCGACTCCCGCGCTGGTGGGGCTGGGTGAAAACACCGCTGGCGATACAATCGAACGTTCGCCGCCGGGCGGCGTCCAGACCCACTCGAACCCGCCCGGGCCGACCATCACCAAATAGACGAGGGATACAGTATGTGTCCCCGCCGATAGCGGCACAGAGGCGCCAGTCCAGCTATCATCGGGCTTGTCGTTATGCGCCACCAATTGCCCGTCCAGCTTGAGGTCGAAGAGTCCCTGGGAGAAGATGGTCATCGAGTAGACACCGGTGGTGGGAGCGGTCAGGGTCGCGGTGAAGGTTGTGGTATAGGGGTTGCCAGCAGCGCCAATCTCATCGCTCAGAGAGCTGGTCGCCAGCGTGCGTACCAGGCGGTGCTGCTCTGGCATACCGGCAATTTGCATCACTCCATACAGGCCCTGCGCCGCAACCTGGGTTGGCATCAGGTTCTCTGCGGCAGGCGACTGCCAGTCAAGCTCAGGTGCAGGCTGATCGGGGTCAACCTGCGGCACGGAGGCCCACTGGAAAAGCGCAGGATTATCTGCATTGGTGAGAGTGCCAGCGTAGCTGATTGCATGGATACCTCGCGCCAGGCTGAGCGTGGTACTCATACTGGCGGTACCATTCGGCACGGTCAGCACCTTCATCCCATCAATGCTCAACTGCGCTGGCCCCGGCCCGATCTGGAGGGCATAGTTCCAGTATTTCGGCACGCTGAGTCCCGCCGTCCAGCGCATGGCCGCGGGATACTTGTTCCAGCCGCGCGGTGCCTGGCCGAGCGCGTCTACGTGCTGCGCGGTTCCCTGCGGCGGAGTAACGACCGCCCCTTCGCTGGCAGCCCACTCTGCCTGGGGGATGCGGTAGATGGTGAACATCTCGCCTTCGGTCGGGTGGGTATAAACTTTGCTGCTGCCAATCGGATATAGTTCGTGGATGTAGGGCAGGTAGTAGCTCTGGTCGGTGAAGACGAAGAAGGCGAGGTCGTGCTGGGGAGGCAATCCCAGCGGCAGGTAAGCGCCGGGGGAGAAGACAGCGCCATGCGGCGTATTCGGCGCAAGCAATCGCACCCAACCAGCGTTGGCCTGATGAGCCTGGCGGCCAACCCCCACCACCAGGGTATTAGTTCCCTGCTCGGCCACTGCCTGGCCCTCGCGCGTCGGCCAGGGCCAGCGATCCATCACCCCATAGGTAGCGAAGTAGTAGCGTCCCTGCTCGGCCATCAGCAGGGCGACCAGTACCAGAGCTGCTGCCGTCGCCGTCAATGGAATGGCTCGCGCCCAGCGGAGGTTAACCCCTTGCCCCAGCGCCTCGACCCGGCGAATAATGCTATCCAGCACCAGCGCAGGGAAGAAGGCGATTACTGGCACCGCAGTGGCCATCCGTTGCAGGTTGGGGGTCTCAACCGTAACGATGACGCCGACAAACCCCACCCAGAACCAGAGCGAGAGCAACACAAAGCGGGGGTCGCGTAGTCGCACGCTAACCCAGCCGAGGCCGATTAGGGTTAGCACTGCCAGCGCCCCGCTCATCAGCGGCTGTCCAGTCGACCAAAAGCCAGGGTCGGCGAATTGATTGAAGATACCGACTGAGCGGCTAACCTGCTCCTCCAACAGGCGCAAGCTACTCCAATCGGGCTGGTAGTAGTCGAGCCGACTGAGATTTTCGCTATTGAATATCGAAGTCTGCGCTGCCCGCAGACCGAGGGTATCGGGGTTGTTGAGCGCATTGACCAGGAAGGGGCTGACCGCCATGAGCGCCGCAAGTGCGCTCACGATTGAACCGCCGAGAATGGCCTGCCGTCGCCCGCCCAAGCCATGAATGAGCAGGTAGAGGCAAAAGCCGATGGCGACCACCACCCAGAGCCGACCAGTCGGGTAAAAATAGATAGAGAGGCCGCCCCATACCCCGGCTCCAGCCCAGGCCCAGAGCCGACCAGTGCGGGCTACCTCCATAAACAGGGCGACACTGATTGCCCACAATGCTGCGGTTGGCCCCGACTCGCTGGTAACGCGGGAGAACTGCAAAGCAACCGCCAGCAAGGCTAGCAGCGCCCCAGCCATCACCCCCACTCGCCAACTGAAGTGACGAATGCCGATCCAGGTAACTGCACCAACCGCAACGATGCCCGCAATGGCGCTGAACATCCGGGTTTGCACGAAGCCAATGCCGAACACCTTCATCACCGCGGCCATCAGCCAGAAGTAGAGCATTGAAATGTAATACCACCCCGCGCTGAAGATACTATCGGTATTGAACCCGCGCACAATCTGGATGGAGAGCGCGCCACGGTCCCCTTCGTCGGCGTTGAGGCCGAGCGGGACGGTATCGAGGCTGAGCAAACGAGCGGCTGCCGCAGCAATGATGATCACAATAATCACGCCGATCAGCAGCCAACGCAGTAGCCTGGTCGAAGGCCACAGTTGTCCGCCCCAACGTGGCGGCCAGCCAAAGCTCTTACCCACCAGCACCGTGGTTGCCAGCAGCAGCACCATGCTCGCCAGCCAAAGCCATCCGCCAGCGACAGAGTTGATGTCTGCTTTCAGTAGGAACAGGGTGATGACGTGGACGATGATTGCCAGGGCAATCCCAGCGCCAAGCATGATCCAGACCCGCCGGGTGGCGGTTGGGATAGATGCGGTTGTCCTGGTCTGCGGCAGGTCGAAAGCGGCAGGCGGTAGCGGCCAGGCACTGATGGTAAAGCAGGCAATGGCAATTAGATAGAGCACCAGACTAAACGGCGACGTATCGCCCGCCTCGACCTGCAT
>QHBQ01000494.1 GCA_003243865.1 Candidatus Chloroheliales bacterium
TACCCCTTCGGCACCGGTGGCAGTGGCAAGATTGCCGCCGCGCTGCTCAACCTCGGCATCGCTATCCTGGGTGGGGCGGTGTTCGCCGCCGCCTTTAAGCTGCTGGGTGGGCTGGACGATGACGACAAGCGGCGGCTGATGCGATTGAAGCTGCCGCTGCCCGCTTGGGCGCTGCGCTGGTTGTAGCGGATTGCAGATTGTAGGAGGAGGCAGAGAGATGGAATCCGTTATTAGAGGCTACCGCATCGTGGTCGAACAGGCCGACGGCAACTGGTCTGCCTACTCCCCCGACCTGCCTGGTTGCATCACCACTGGCCCAACGCCCCAGCAAACCCTGCTTAATATGCGCGAAGCGATTGACTTCCACATTGAGGGACTTGAGCTATACGGCTACCCTGTGCCACCGCCATACCAACCTACTGCCCAAACCCATCCTCTCACTCCGCACGAAGTTTAGGGTAAGCCTTTATCCTCAGTGCTGCTTGAAGAAGTCCAGCACAATCTGGGCGGCCTGGATTGCCGCCGTAACCTGCCCCTCGTTGGTGGATGCGCCGATGTGGGGGGTGAAGATGATGTTGATGTTGGGGTCGGCGTTGGCAAGGGTGAGCAGCGGGTTGTCAGGTTTGGGTGGCTCGCTCTCGTACACGTCCAGCGCCGCACCGCCGATCTGCCCTTCGCGCAGCATGTCGGCCAACGCCGCCTCGTCCAGCACCCCGCCCCGCGCCGCGTTGATGATGAAGGCACCGCGCGTCATCGTCAGCATCCGCTCCCGATTGATGATGTTGGCGGTCTCGTCGGTAAGCGGCAGGTGGATGGTCAGCACATCAGCGTCGTGCAACACCTGCTCGATGCTCTGCGCGGTAACGTTCTGCGCCGCCATCTGCGCGGTGGTCATGTAGGGGTCATAGGCGATTACCCGCATCCCCATCGCCATTGCAATGCGAGCAACCTCGCCACCGATGCGCCCCAACCCCAGCACTCCCAGGGTTGCGTCGCGCAACTCGCGGCCCATAAATGCCTTGCGCTCCCACTGCCCCGCCCGCACGCTGCGGTCTGCCGCAGGGATGCGCCGCGCCAGCCCCAGCATCAGCCCAATCACCAGTTCGGCCACCGAGGTAGTGGTCGCTGCTGGCGTGTTGGTCACGTGGATGCCCCGCTCCTGCGCGGCGGCAACGTCCACATTGTCCAGCCCAACGCCCGCGCGTACAATCAGCTCTAGCCCCTGCGCCTGCTCCAGCACCGCGCGAGTCAGCTTGGTATCGCTGCGTACCAGGATCGCGTCGTAGCCACCGTCGCGCAAAGCGGCGGTCAACTCTTCCGGCTTCATCTTTAGTCGCGTCTCTACCTTCATCCCGCCCTCAATCAGCAACTCGGCGGCACGTGGGGCCAGCGCATCGGCAATCAATACTTTCGGCATAGTTTCTCTCCCTCTTCACCTATGTTTACGAATACGGTTCGCACCTATTTTACACATGATTGGTGGCGAAGGCAAACTCCGCTGAATTAGCACTCAAAGTTGCAGAGTGCTAAGTTGATATGGTACAATAGAAGATAAGGAGTCTCATCATCAACCACAATCTACACTTCGAGAGGTGCAGTTATGCCAATTTACGTATACAAATGTCCCGAATGTGGGCAGCAGTTCGACAAGATGCAGCCATTCAGGGCGGCGAACGTCTATCCCTGCCCCAACTGCCATGCTGCGGCAAAGCGGAAGATCCAGGCTGCGGGCATCGTGTTCAAGGGTTCGGGCTGGTATATTACCGACAGCCGCAAGCAGGACGAGGCGAAGCGCGATGCGGCCGCTAACAAGCCTGCCAGCGAGGCTGCCGCGCCCAGGGACGACAGCAGCCCTGCCAGCGAAGCCAGCCCTACTCCCGCCACTCCCACCCCTGCTACCATCGAGCCGAGTAGCACACCCGCCTAGCCCCTGCTGCGCCGCGCAGCAAAAACATGAGTTATCCCAAAGTTTGATCAACTAAACCCCCAGCGGGGGTTGGGGGAGAAATGTTGAAGCGCCAGTCATGCTAGCCGCCAGCGCTATCGCGTATTGCAAATCGAAAACGGTTACGATGAGCATCTAGCCTGGGCAGCATTTCTCCCCCAAACCCCCGCTGGGGGCTTAGTTGGTTGCCGGTTCACCCCGCTGAAGGCTCAGATTAGTGGCGCTTCAACTTTTAACTTTTCACTCATGTCTCATGCCTCATGCCTGAGAGAGCCTCATGCCTAAAGTTGATAACCCGCTGCCGCTGTGCTAAAATAGCGCTTGCCTAGCATAACATCATCTGGCGGAGGGGGACGATGACGATCAGGAGGAGCGGCGGGCGGATCGGCGATTACGAACTCATCAGCGAACTGGGGCGCGGTGGGATGTCCGACGTGTACAGCGTCTACAACCACCGCAAAGCGCGCAGTGAGGCGCTAAAGGTGCTGCGGGTGCAGGCGGCCAGCGTCGAGGATGCGGCCCGCTTCCAGCGCAAAATCGCAATCAGCTCTAAGCTGACCCACCCCAACATCGTCGCCGTCTACGATGCGGGAATGATGAAGGAAGAGGGCGTCTACTACATTGCAATGGAAGCGATGGAGGGGACGCTGCGTGATTATCTCAAGGCCCAGAAGAGCGGTTACCTCAAGCTCGAAGAGGCGGCCACGATTATGGCCGCGCTGGCCGCCGCGCTCGACTACGCCCACAGCCAGAGGGTCACTCACCGCGACATCAAGCCGGAGAACGTACTGTACCAGACCAATGCCAACCATGAGCGGCGCTGGTGTCTGGCCGACTTCGGGATTGCCCGCGCCGCCGACGATGCCCACTTCACCAGCGTTGGCGAGGCGGTCGGCACCGTCACCTACATGGCTCCAGAGCGGCTAGGCGGCGATGTGGCCGCCCCCGGCCCTGCTTCCGACCAGTACGCGCTCGGCATAGTGCTGTATGAGATGCTGACCGGCGCGCCGCCTTTCACTGGCGCGCCGGAAGATATTATGCGCGCGCAACTCGAACTCCGCCCCGACCCGCCCTCCAAACGTAACCCCCAATTGCCCAGCGANGTNGACGACATCGTGCTGCGGATGCTCGCCAAGCGCCCCCGCGACCGCTACCGCTCGGCCAGCGCCGCCGCCGCCGACCTNCAAGCCGCCGCCGGAATGCTCTCCGACGAGGCGCTGCGCAAGATGTACGCCCGCGCGGTCGCTCTTGCCAGCGACCCTGACCCGGAATCGCTCGCCATTGCCCGCGTGCTGATGGAGACGGTCTTCGACGCTGCGCCTAATTTTCGTGATCGCCAGCGGGTTATGCAGCGCATCGAGGAGCGCGAGCGTAATGCGCCCGCCGCTTCGTCGCATGATGCGCCGACCCAGAAGACGGTGTCGCCCCAATCGGCACCGCTGCTTGCCGACGCCAGCAACTGGCCCGGCCACTTCTTCCCCACCCGCAAGGCCGAGCTTGGCCGCGAGGTGACGCTGGCTGCGGGGACGAGCGCGGACGGCACCCTGTTCGGCACGCGGGTGCGAATATCAAGCGGCGCGACCCTGCGCGGCCACGTCTATAGCGCTGGCGACATCATCCTCGAAGAAGGAGCGACTGTGACTGGCACGGCGGTGGCGCGAGGTCGGCTGGAGATTGGCCCTAGCTGCCGCGCCCGCAGCGTGTTCGCCCGCAGCATCAGCGTCGGTCAGGGCAGCGAGGTGCGCCGCTGGACGATTAGCGAACGGGAGATTACGATTGCCCCCAACGCGCAGGTGGGTGGGGCGCACGCGCTTGGCCCCATCACTATCGAACGCGGCGGGCAGGTAATGTCACCCAGCGTGATCAGCGCCCACGATGCTGTCACCCTCAGCCCGCAGGTGAAGGTCGGCGAACTGCCCGTCAGCGACGACAACAGCTTCGCACTCGACCGAAGTGGACGACTGCGCGCGGGGCTGGCAATCAACAGCCCGCCCGCCGCCCAT
>QHBQ01000402.1 GCA_003243865.1 Candidatus Chloroheliales bacterium
CGAGCGGGCGGCGCTCGCCTTCCGCAACGTTATCTCGCTGGCACCGAACTGGGCGGGTGGCTACGCTGGTCTGGCCGATACCTACCTGCGCCAGAGCCGTTACAATGAAGCGTTGCCTGCCGCGCAGCAGGCGATCAACCTCGATAGCGGTCGCCCCGAATATTACCTGCTGCTCGGCAGAATCTACGACGGCTTGAGCCGACCTACCGACGCGAAGGCAGCCTACGATGCCGCCGCTGGCCTTGCTCCGCCCGCACCGGGTACTACCCCCCCTCCCGCCAGCGTGACCCCAGCCGCAGACCAACCGACCATGACAGCAGCAACCCAGCCAGCCACTCCGCCCACCCCCACTGCTGCTGGCTCCATGCAGACAGTAGTTGTTCCCTAGCACCCTACTAGTGAGAGGAAGAGGATAAACAGAATGCCATTCAGCGAACCACTCTACTCGGCTGACCATATCGAAGAAGTGCGCAAGATTGGGCGCATTGCCACACTGTTGAACGAGCTACGCGCCGAATACGAGGCCCGCCGCCGCATCGAGACGCTCGACCAGATGCTGGAGCGCATCAACGAGCTGTGTCAGATACGCGCCGCGCTGGGCGAAGTGCTGGAAGCCAATCGGCACGAACCCGAGGAGAACGCCGGGTTAGCCAGCGATGGGAAATACAAACGGAGCGCCCAAGCGGGCGCTCCTCTTATTTGCCCGCGACAAGAAGTGGTTACGGCCCAGTAGGGCCGCCAGAGACATCGAGCAGGGAGGCGCTGATCATGGCGCGGGTGGGGGCAGGATCGGCCAGCAGGTAGAGGTTCAGCCCGATCGTTTGCTGGTTTTGCAGCGTGGCGATGCTGTCGGGGCTAACCCGCTTGACCGTCCCAACCTTGAAACGGAGGGTGGATTTGACGCTGTTCTTTATCGTAATTAGCTGGTCCGGTTTGGCAGCGGCGAACAGGGCGGCGTTGGCTTCGCTGTAGGGAATGCCGATGATGTACGGGACAGCGGTATTCGGCAGCCAACTCGCCTTGGTCGGGTCGGGATTGAACTTCCAGTCAGGCTCGACCTGCAATGCCTGCTCCACCGCAAAGCTGGCGCCGCCCAGTTGTAGACTGATTGGAGGGGCTACTAGCGGTGCGGCGGTGGGAGCAACGCTTGAGGTTACGGTGGGGCTGGCTGCTGCGCTGGTCGGCGAAGCTGCTGGTGGAGTACCAGTAGCGGACACGCCGCTGGTGGTCGGCAGGGCAGAGGGCAGGGGTGCCGCCGTTGGCGGCGCAGTCGGCGAGGGGCTAGACAGCGCCACCGCCGATGGCTCGGCGGTGGCGGTAACAGTGGTCATGCCGGTTTGCCCACCCGGTGGGGCTGGCAGGTCGGTCAGATTGCCGTTGGGAAAGAAGAACAGGAAGTAGATGAGCAGCGCGGCGACCACTAGCGAGAGGCCAAGCGGCCAGAGATAGTTGCGCGGCGGCGCCAGCGGGATTGGCGGCGGCTCGTTCACTTCCGCCTCGGGATTCACTGTGTGACCGCCATGGGCGTCGTGGCTCACAAGTTTCCTCCTCTGTCAGTGGGTAACTTCATGTGGGCGGTGGCCCACTCCTACGACGGTTGCTGCGCTCGGACCCTCTCCCAGCCTCCCCCAGCGGGGGAGGGGTTAGGGGTGAGGAAGGGTTAAGGGATGCGCTGTGGCAGCGCTGGTGGTGGCAGGGCAATGTCCCACTGCGCGCCCTTCACCCCGCTGCCGGTGGGCGCGTGCGGAGCAATGCCGCTAAACAGGTCGCGGACGATACCCAGATAAGGGATGCTGACGCGATGGTAAGCGTAGGGGATAACAACACCCCCGCTACTGCCGTTGGCGTCAGTTGTGGTATTGGCATCGAGCGTGCCATCGTCGGCCAGGAAGTCAACCACCAGGTTGCCGATGCCCTCCCCGTTATCGGCAACCCCATTGCCGTGACGGTCAACGAAGATTCGCACTGCAACTTGGGCCAGGGCCAGGCTATGGCCAGTGGGCGGGAATGGGGGCGAGGTCGGCGCGGCGGCCACGGTCGCGGTCGGTGTAGCAGCAATCGGCCCTGGGGGTGTGCCGGTCGGCTGCGCAGTCGGCAGGCCGGGCGTTCCTGGCGTTGCTGGCGCTCCTGTGGTTGAGGTGGGTGGTGGGGTGAAGGTCGGCACCAGTGACGGCGTGACGCTGCCGAGCGGCTGCGGGGTGAAGGTTGGCAGCGGAGTACCACCCGTTACCGAGGTCGGCGGGAAGGTGGCTGGTGTACCGCCCGGTGCCACCAGCAGGTTGAGGCTATAGGTAATCTCTGGGCCGCCAACATCGCCCTGATCCTTTACCTCCACGTAGAATTGACCGTCGGCCACCGGGCTGAAGTCAATCCGCGAGGCAAGCGAGCCACCGTAGTCGTCGTTGCTGGCGATCGGCGCTAGCAGCGAGGAGTCAAACAGGAACATATATGTATCCACCCCTGGGCCTAGGTCGGAGGTGAAGATGGTGTAGGTCTTACCCGCCTTGGCGAAGAAGGTCTCCCAGTCAGCGTCGCCAGCGGGGCAGAAGGTGTGCGACTGCTTGGTGTTGATCAAGATCAACTTGGCCGACGCAGGCACACCATCGTTCTCGTAAGCATCAAGGCAGGCGGGGTTGGTCGGCGCGGCGGTCGGCGAGATGGTCGGAGTAAGGCTGGGCGCAGGTGTGGATGTGCCTGCTGCCCCACCAGTCACTTGCAGGGTATAACTATGGCCCAGCCCGCCGCCTTGCGGACGGGGGTCGAACACCTTCACGTAATAAATGCCCGCAGAGTTGAAAACCTCATTGTTCAGGCAGGAGGAGAGGTCGCCAGTGCCGGGGCAGTTGTCGTTCTCGTCAATCAGCCCGTGGTTGGTATTAAAGAGCTGGATTTTTGTATCGGTGTCGTTTGCCAGATTCTTGGTAACGATGCTGTAGGCCACACCGGCATTGGCGCTGAAATAGACGTAGTCAACGTCGCCACTGAAGGTGGGGTCAGTGAAGGTGCAAAGAAGGTGATTCTGCGACTCGCCTATACCGATTCTCCTGGCGCTGGCAAAGTCGTTGTCTGGCTCGTAGGCATCGAGGCAGGCGGGGGTAGCAGTGGGCTGCGGCGAACCGGTGGCGGTGGCGGTGGTGGTCGGCGTTTCGGTCGGCGTACCGGTCGGTGTCACCTGGCCGATTTGCGATACAGTAAGGACATAGGCCCAGTCGGGGCCGAAGCCGCCTAGCGAACTTTTATTCACTACCTGCACATACAAGGTGGTGGCGGTAGTGGTAGTATAGATGATGAGGCTGGCGCGGCCGCCGCCGCTATCATCGTCCGAAGTAATGTAAGTCGGGCCAGGGCCGTACAGGGTTTCGATGGTGTCGGCCTGGGCGCCGAGGTTTGAAGTTCTGATCGAGTAGACAGAATAGGCGTT
>QHBQ01000510.1 GCA_003243865.1 Candidatus Chloroheliales bacterium
GTCGAGCTAGCACCTGGCCCGCCCCATCAGCAGTCACGCCCAGCAGAGAGGACCACCACCGTGAACCGAGCGAACCCCAACAATGGCAGCAACCCCGCCCGCGCTAGCGGCAAGGAAGGCGCGAAGCAGGCTGGCAGAGCCACGTCAGCCCCGCAGCCGCTGCCCACCTTCTCGGTGCGCCGCCTGCACCTGCGCCTGCCAGTCAGCGACGATGCCGATGCCGACACCGACCGGATGCATCAGATCGCCGAGGTTGCCAAACGTAATCCTGGGCCAGACTTGCTGCTGCTCTTCATCCGCAGCGGCAACTACGAGGTCAGGATTGAGCCGCGCGGCGTCAATGTTGACGCCGACAGCTTCAAACGCGAGGTCAGCGCCGTGCTGGACCATAACCCGGTGTTCGATGAGGATCAGGTCGAGGTGGCACAATTAAGGCATGAGGCATGAGTAATCAATGGAGTTAGTTGCTGGACTATCATCAAAAAGAGGTGGCTGGCATCGTAGGGGCGCGGATTTATCGCGCCCTGGTGAATGTGCTAGCACCTCGAAGTAGCACCATTGGATTAAGTAAGGGGCCTAGCGATTGTGCAGCAGCAGACGATAGACCCACAGCCACAGGCTGCTTACCGCGAACAGGGCGAGAGTTAGGGCGACAATGATAGCGCCAGTGCGTTGCCCCAGCCTGCGCCACAGGCGGTCGAGCAGCCAGCCGCCGGTCAGCGCCATGGCCGACAGCGCCCACCAGTATTGCTTCATCGCCATGTCCACATAGTAGTTGGCGATGAAGAACAGCAGCCCAGTTAGGGTGAATGCGAGCAGCAACGCCCGTGCCGTTGCCGGATTAAGGGCGGGGGTCGTGTTGGGCCTGGGGCTGGGCGCAATGAATTGCGCCCCTACAAGGCCGTTTTCCGTAGGGGCGTGATAAATCACGCCCTCGTCGCCTTCGCCCATGTGGTTCGGTGGTGAAGCTGGCCTTGGGCTGGGCGCAATGAATTGCGCCCCTACAAGGCCGTTTTCCGTAGGGGCGTGATTTATCACGCCCTCGTCGCCATTGCCCTCGCGATTGCGCAGCAACCGCCCCAACCCAACAAGCCCCAACAGGTAGGTAGACCATAGCTGATAATTCCACAGCGTGGCACCGCTGACGAAGATGTAATCGGGCCAGCTTTGTGTCACCGGCTTGAGTGAGCCGCTGCTACCTACCGTGTTCAGCATATTGGGGATAGTGTCGCGCACCAGGATGACGATGTACTGGCCGTAGAAGGTGAGCATCGCCAGCAGCGTCGCGCCAATCGTGACCAGCAGTAGCTTGCGATAGGGGCTGCCCAGCGCCGGGTAGGCCGCGGGAGCGGTTCGCTCCGCCACCACCCCCAGCGCCGCGTTGCTCACCGTCGGCCTGCGTTGCTCCAGCAGCCAGCCTAGCGCGATGAAAGCGAGCAGGGTAATCCCCAGCATCACCGCCGTGACCGTATAGCTGACGAACGTGACCGCCAGCAGTAGGGTAAGCCAGAGCAGAGCGCGGCGGTCCAGGCGCGGCCAGGCGGCAACTAGCAGGGCGGTGAACAGCAGGGTGAGCCAGAGGCTGAAGCTGGTGGGATAGTTGCCCCACTGCTGCAAGAGGAAGCTGGCCGGGGTGAAGGTCGCCAACGCCGCCGCCAGCCAGGCCGCCCTTTCGCTCCAGCCGAAGCGCAGCGCGATGAACGCCACCAGGTAGACGCGGCTGGCGTCGAGCAGCGTGGCAATCGTGTACAGCGCCAGATTGAGCGCGACCGGCAGTTGGGCCAGCCCGGCGGACACCATATAGAAGAATGGCGAATAGGGGATGAGTAGGCGCGTCTTCCAGTCACCCTCGGGCATTACCGACTGGGATAGCTCCGGCGAGAAGTAGAACTGCCAGAAGTCGCCGTGCGCGAGCTGCATGATTTTGGCGATATGAAACTGCTCGTCCACCACGAAGCTGAAGGGGTGGAACAGCCCGCCCAGCTTGAGAACGAAGCCCGCGACGAACAGGAGGGCGAGTATTCGCCACAATGCGGCGCTAGCCTGCACTCCGGCGCGGCGATAACCGAGCCTTGCCAGCCAGACGCACAGCCAGAGCGCGAGGTGGGCCAGCAGCAACATCGCCGCCAGCCGCGCGGTGTATATGGTCAGCGCCAGCCGCGCCAGGGCCAGCAGCGCGGCGCTGGCCAGGATGAACAGGGCCGCGCCCGCGGTTGCCCCGCGCCAGCCGGTCAGGCGGTGGAGCAGGGCGTAGAGCAGCAGCAGGCTGATTGTCAGCCACAAGAGCTGCTCCGGCGCGGGGATGACAAAGCTGCCGTCGAAGGTCAGCCGCGCAAAGTCGGCCTGGAACGCCACTGGCCGATTGTCGCCGGGGCGGGGGGCAACGTCGGCCTGGAGGAACAGCACCAGGTCGCCCGCGCCCGCGCCGTCGCCGCCCGCCTGCAACAGGTTGGCTGGCACGCTCAGGCTGTAGCCGCTGCTGGTGTCGCCGACGGTGATGCGCTCAGTCGCCACCCCATTGACGTGAACCTGCACCACCAGCCCATGCTTCTGCGGGGCGCTGAGTTGCACCTGCACATGGGCAGGGGCGATGCCAATGGCGGGGAAGTGAATCGCCGAGTAGCCGTCGGCCCAGCGGTAGGTGGCCTGCCCGCTGTCGCCGCCTCCCTGCTGCTCAAGGTAGTTGACCAGGTAGGGAGCATCGTAAGGCCCGCCAATGTCAATGTAGAGCGGGCGGCTAATCTGGTAGGCAAGCGTCCAAGCGAGCAGGCCACCGAGCAGCAGGCCGAGGCCAAGCAGCAGGTCGCGGCGCAGGGTTGACTTCTGGCTGGAGCTATCTGGGGTTGACTTCATTGAGGGTGACTAACTCCGTATACGTGTAGAAGCCGCGCCCCGACGGTTTGCCGCGCAGACCGGCGCGCACCATGCGAGCGAGCAGCGGGCAGGGGCGGTAGCGGTCGTCGCCTAGCTCCTGGTGCAAGGCCCACAGGGTGGCGTGAACCACGTCGAGGCCGAGCAGGTCCGCCCATTCGAGTGGGCCGTAGGGATAGTTCGCGCCCAACTTCATGGCGGTGTCAATATCCTGGGCGCTGGCAACCCCTTCTTGCAGCGCATAGGCCGCCTCGTTGACAATCATCGCCAGGATGCGCGGCATCACCCCGCCGGGGCCGTCAGCTACCTGCAT
>QHBQ01000018.1 GCA_003243865.1 Candidatus Chloroheliales bacterium
TGTCCACAAACGGGTTGGGGCAATCGGTGGGCGTCACGGTCGGCACTACCGGCGTGTTGGTTGGCCCACCAGGCGTGTTAGTCGGCGCGGGCGTGTTGGTCGGCACCGGCGTGTTGGTGTGGCCACCTGGCGTGTTGGTTGGTGCTGGCGTGCTGGTGGCAGGCACTGCCGTGCTGGTCGCCGTTGCTGGCACTGCTGTGCTCGTCGCGGTGGCTGGCACTGGCGTGTTGGTCGCTGGCACTGTCGTCGCGGTCGGGGTATTGCAACTCGTCGCCGGGTTGTACACTTCCAGGCTGTTCGTCGGTGTGGTCGTCGCATACCCTGCCGCCAGGAAGATGTGCGTGCCGTCGCTGTCCGCGCCATCGTTGCGTCGTGCGTTGTTGAAAGGCAAGCCTACGCTCCATGTCCCCGCTACCGGGTCGTAGATGTCCACCTCGTTGCTGGGATTCGGCGAAACGCGCCCGCCGCCCAGTACCCATAGCTTGCCATTGTAGTTTAGCGCCCGTGTCTCGCCGGTAGCGCGCGGGATCTGGTTGGTTAGTGGGAAGATGGTGTCAGTGCCAGGGTTGTAGGCGTAAGAGTTGGTACTGTCGGTCAAGGTGGTGCCGTCGTAGGTCGTGCCACCAGCCGTGTAAATGACATTGCCAATCGCGGCCACCGGGACGTAGCTGAGTGGCACTGGCAGGATGGCGTTCTTCAGCAGCCAGCGGCTGCCTGCCGCTCGCGTCGGGTCGAACTCCCAGATCTGGCTGCTATTTCCCACGTTGAGGATAATCCCACCGATGACGTAGAGCTTGTTATTGAGTACGGTAAACCCACCAGGTACGGTGCTGGACATCACGCCCGGTGTCCAGGGATCGCTGCTCAGGGTAGTAATCGCATCGGTATTGGGGTTGTAGAGATACACACTGCCGGTGGTGGTGGTGCCAGTGGCGAAGTTGCCGCTGACCGCGATAATCTGCTGGGTGCCGCTAATGGTAATCACCCCACCGGCCATGTTGTTGACGAAGTTGGTGGGGAATGTAGCGGCTTTCTGGGTCCAGGTATCGGTGGCAGGGTTGTATTCGGTGGGGTTGAGTACATCAGAGCCAGCGCTATCCGAGGTGCGACCGCCCAGCAGGTAGAACTTGCCATTGCCTGGGTAGTAGGCGCCGAGGGCGCGGGTTCTAACCGCTGGCAAGTTCATCTTGTTGACCCAGGCCGCCGATGCGCCGCACTGAGTGGGTGTGGCGGTTGGGGTGCCCGCAACTGGGGTGGCGGTGGCGCCGCCCGGCGTGGGGGTGGCGAGCGGCACCGAGTTGACCGCCGCCAGCACATCTACCCGCCCATAGCCGAAGGAATTGTTGGGGATCTGGTTGCTAGGGGTGCCACCGCAGGTTTGCACCGGGCTAACGACCACGTTGGGGTTGGCGGTGTTTTCAAGTATCTGCTTGGTGGTGGTGATGTCGCGCTCAAGCTGAGGGCGAGCGGACCAGAGCAACGCTACCGAGCCGACCACGTGCGGCCCGGCCATCGAGGTGCCGCTCAAGCTGGCGTAGCTATTGGTGGGGTAGCTGGAGCGAACGCCAACGCCAGGAGCGCTGATCTCTGGCTTGAGCAAAGGGGGACTGTAGTAAGTGGAAGGTCCACGGCTGCTGAAGCCAGCGAGGACGTGGTTGCTGCTCTGGTAAGCGCCAGTGCTGAACGAGGCGCTATAGATCGCCGGTGGGTCGCTTACAGTCGAGCAGCCGGGGCCAGCGTTGCCCGCCGACGCCTCGACGAAGACGCCAGCCGCCTGAGTGTTGTTCACGATGGTCTCCAGGGTGCCAGCGGCGCAGCCTTCGCTGGCTGGGCAAGTCCAGGAGTTGTTGATTACATCGGGGCGCAACGCGGGGTTGGGGTTGTTGCCGTTCAGGTCGGTTGGCGCAATGAACCACTGGAAGCACTCGGTGTAGCGGGCAGGGGTGCCGTTACCCCGATCCATGTTGTGGCAGCCGATCCACTTCGCCCCCGGCGCGACGCCAATCTGGTTGCCTGCGCCATCGTCACCGCTGGTCGTGCCGGTGGTGTGGGTGCCATGTCCGTTGTCATCACAAGGGAACATCGAGTTGTTGCCGCAGGGGTTGCCACTAGAGTCGTGGATGGCATCGTGCCAGTTGTAGTTGTGGTCAGCGGTGGTGCCGTTCCAGCCGCGATAGTGGGGCTTGAGCGCCGGGTGATCCCACTGCATCCCGGTGTCGGCGTTGCCGATGACGATGTTCTGGCCGGTGTAGCCCATTGACCAGACGGCGGGGGCGTTGATATCAGTAATGCCAGGCTCAATCGTGGTCGGAGCGTTGGGCTGGTTGTCCGCAGGGGTGAGGTCGGCAATCTGAGGGTCTTCAATGCCGCGGTATGAGTCGTTCGACTCGATGAGCTTAACGTCACTGCGGGCGGCCAACTGGTCTACGATGGCACGACTGCCGTTGTAGACGACGATCGCGTTCGCCACCCAGAACGACTGGTACTTGACACCGACAGCGTCTAGCGTGGCCTTGAGCGGATCTTGGGTCTGGTCGGCCTTGTTCTTGAGCCTGTTGTAGACGTACCAGCCGCGCGAATTCTTATCCTTGATGTTGTAGGCGGCGCTAACGTCGGCCTGGTCGGCGAGCAGGACAACGAACGCACCAATCTTGCCATTAGCGGTGTCGGCCAGCACCTGGGCTTCAACCTTCGCGGCGGGGGCGACGCTCTGGCTGGCGGCGGTGGTAACGGAGGCCGCGGAACCCACGCTGCCAAGCGCGACTGTGCCAGCCCCGAACAGAACGAGGCAACAGGCCAGTATCCTGACGAGATAACTACGCATTTTCTTCTCCTTTTCTTTTACTAGATCTCTGCCGGACGAGACATACTGCACACTCTGACGGTGCAGTGAAGGTATTGTATCAGCATATGCTATTTACGTCAAATTGCATTGGCCGCAAGATAGGGTTGCGGCAAAGTTGGTACTCTGGGCGCGATAAATCACGCCTCTACATAGGTTTCGTGCTGGTAGGGGCGCAAATTCATTGCGCCATGGTCAACTTTGCAACAACCCTCAGCCGTAGGGCGAATGCAGCCCCCCTATAAGCATCAAAATAAGAGCAGGGTGGGGAACATACAGGGGGTCTGGGGGTAAGTCCCCAGTGGTTGACCAGCAGCTATGCTGGGGGTGAGCATCACTGTGCCATGCCTGAGCGGGCAACCACTGTGCTTACGAATGGCCCTGGTGAGCTTGCAGCAGCTGGGGGTCTGCCCCCCAGACCCCCTGTAAATTCCCAACCCTGTGCTTATTTTGATGCCTAGGGGCGGGATAAATCCCGATCCTACATCAAGAGGGAGGGCGCATCGTCAGGTGCGCCCTCCCTCTTTAATCTTTAACTCTTAATCCCGCTCAGGGCCGGTGGATGATGCCCTCGTACACAATCTGGGCCATCTCGTCGCGACGGATGTTGTTGTTCGGCCTGAAGGTGCGGTCGGGGTAGCCGTTGATGATGCCAGCGTGGTAAGCAGTCTCGATGCTGACGTAGAACACGTAGGTGTTCGGCACGTCAGTGAAGTCCTGGATACCGCCAGTCGGGGTGTACGGCGGGTAGCCACCGGCGTTGACCACCAGCTTGGTAAGCTGCCCGCGCGTGATTGCCAGGTTGGGTAGGTAGCAGGGGTAGGTTGCGCCATGCGCGGTGCAGCCTGCCGCATCGAAGCCGCTGAGGATGCCGTTATGGTAGCCGGTCTCGATGTAGACGTAGGCCCAGTAGCTAGGTGGCACATCGGTGAAGTCCTGGCCGCCTGGAGGAGTGTAGAGGCTCTCGCCGAAGCCGAGTACCACCACCTTGGCGAACTGAGCACGAGTGGAGGTGCCAGCTGGGCTGTAGTGAGTGATGTCAGTGCCATTGACCACACCGCGGCAGTAGAG
>QHBQ01000431.1 GCA_003243865.1 Candidatus Chloroheliales bacterium
AGGTTGCCCTTGGGGTCGCGCTCGGCATAGTTCTTCTTGCGAAACTCCAGCGGGTCCATCTTCACCTTCTCGGCCAGCATATCAATCAGGCTCTCCAGCGCGAAGTTACCCTCGACGAAACCGGGGGCGCGAAAGGCGGAGTGGCGACCCAGGTTGGTGTAGAGCGACCACGACTCGGTGTAGACGTTGACGCAACGGTACATCTCCTGCACCGGCCCGGCGATTGGCATCCCGCCGCCCCCATACGCGCCGCTGTTGGCGTAACAGATCAACTTGAGCGCCAACAGGGTGCCATCCTTCTTCACCGCGCCAGCAATGTGCTGCACGGTACTGTCGCGGTTGCCGGTTACCAGGTTCTCCTCAGTGCGGTTCAGCATCAGCTTGACTGGCCGACCGGCCTTGCGGGCTAGCAGCGCGGCGATGACCGTGTACTTGCCCGCGCCGCCCTTCGAGCCGAATCCGCCGCCCATGTAGTGCTTGATTACCCGCACCTGGTTCAGTGCCAGCCCCAGCCGCTCCGCCACCCGCTGGCGCACCCCGAAGATGTGCTGGGTGCTGTCCCAGATAGTCAGGTTGTCGCCCTCCCACTGCGCCACGCTGCCGTGTGTCTCCAGGCAATTGTGCAGCGCAGTGGGGGTGCAAAAGGTCGCCTGCACCACGTAGTCGGCGTCCTTGAACGCCTTGTCCACATCGCCACGCTTGTAGACCTCCGGTTCGCCGCCAATCACGTTGCGCGGCTCGTCCACCCAAACCGGTGGTGCAGCGCCATCGCTGGCCTGCTGCTCGTCGGTGATGTGGGGCAGCACCTCGTACTCCACCTTGATCAGCCGCAGCGCGTCGGAGGCGATCTCCAGGCTGTCGGCGGCAACCGCAGCGACCTCGTCGCCAACGTGCCGCAGCGTGCTGTCGAATAGGAAGCTGGCGCGATACCACTTGATTGGCGGAGTGTTCCCCCCATAGACGATCGCGCGCACACCGGGCAGCGCCTCCGCCGCGCTGATGTCCACGCTCTTGACCCGCGCATGGGGATAGGGACTGCGCAGGATGCGGGCGTGCAACAGGCCGGGCAGTTGGATGTCGGAGGTGTAGCGGGCCTGGCCGGTGACGCGCTCGGCGCCGTCAACGCGAGGCACTGGCTGCCCGACAATCTCAAGCTCCGCCTTGCTGTCCCAGGGCGGGGGCAATTCACCGTCAATCACCACGACCTCCTCGTGGACCCGCCCCTCGATCTCTACCTTCGTCTTTAGTACCTTGACCATGAATGTCTCCGATTGTAGATTGCAGATTATGTTGGTAAGGCAGGATTGTCGCTTACGATGAGCATTGATGAGTGGCGAGATTCTCCCTCACCAAACCTCTCCCGCTGGGAGAGGCTTTTTGCCATTGTGCTTATGATGAGCATTGACGCGCTTCGAGATTCACCCTCACCCAACCCTCTCCCTGGCAGGGAGAGGGCTTTTTGCCGCGCCGCCTCTTCCGTTTGTCCGTTTGTCCGTTGAACAGTCCGTTGGCTGGCCTCCCATTGCACCTAATCCGTTGGCCGTCGCCGCTTCAGTCCTAAGCAACTCAGCAGCCCTTAGCGCGGCGCGGAAGATGTTGGGGTAGGCGCCGCAGCGGCAGAGGTTGCCGCTTACACCCAGCTTCACCTCATCCAGCGTGGGGTTGGGGTTGCGCTCAAGTAGCGCCTTGATTGCCATGATCTGGCCGGGGGTGCAGTAGCCGCACTGGTAAGCGTCGCACTCGATGAACGCCTGCTGAATGGCGTGCAGGCGCAGTTGGCTGCCCTGCTCCGGGTCGGCCTGGGCCAGCCCCTCGATGGTCTGGATTGGCTGGCCCGCGCACTCTACCGCCAGGGTCAGGCAGGAATAGACCGCGTACTCGCCTTTAATCACGGTGCAGGCCCCGCACTGGCCGAGGTCGCAAACCTTCTTCGCGCCGGTCAAGCCGAGGTCTTCACGCAGCGCATCGAGCAGGGTGCGGCGCGGTTCGATGTAGATGGTATGCGGTTCGCCATTGACCGTCAAGGTGACGGGCCGACGGGAACTGCCCGGCTCAGGGTTGACTGGCATAGTGGGTATGCTCCTGGATGCAAGATAAAAAACGCCAGCCGCTATAAACGAGGGCTGGCGTTATTATAGCATAGATTGGGCCGCTGGGGTGATTTGATTCGGCTAAGCCCGTTCGCGCGGGCGGTACTGCACCGCCTCGGCGACGTGGGCGGCCTGGATCTGTTCGCTACAGGCCAGGTCGGCGATGGTGCGGGCCAGCTTGAGGATACGGTGATAAGCGCGGGCGCTGAGGTGCAATTGGCGCACCGCCGCTTTGAGCAGGCTCTGGCCGGTGGCGTCCAGCGGGCAGAACTCGCGCACCTGGGCGGGGTTCATCTCTGCGTTGCTGCCGGTGTGCGTTCCCTTGAACCGCTCGCGCTGCCGCTGACGGGCCGCCTCAACACGGGCGCGGATCGCCACGCTCGGTTCGCCGAGGCGGTTGTCGGCCAGCTTCTCGTACTCCACGCGCGGCACCTCCACATGGATGTCAATGCGGTCGAGCAGCGGCCCGCTGATGCGCTTCTGGTAGCGGGTGATCATCGTGCTGCTGCAAGTGCAGGCTTTGACCGGGTCGCCCGCATAGCCGCAGGGACAGGGGTTCATCGCCGCAATCAGGGTGAAGTTGGCGGGGAAGCTGACCGTGCCAGCGGCGCGCGAGATAGTCACCACCCGATCCTCCAGCGGCTGGCGCAGCGTCTCCAACGCTTGCTGGCTGAACTCCGGCAGTTCGTCGAGGAACAGCACGCCGTAGTTGGCGAGGCTAATCTCGCCGGGGCGGGGGAAGCGCCCGCCGCCCACCAGCCCGGCGTGGCTAATCGTATGGTGGGGGGCGCGGAAGGGACGCTGGCGCACAAAAGGATGGTC
>QHBQ01000032.1 GCA_003243865.1 Candidatus Chloroheliales bacterium
ACCACTGATGGTTACAATCGGCAATGGTGCGCTTCACCAGTACCCTCACCCTGGCCCTCTCCCCCGGTGGGGAGAGGGGATGGTTATGTTCTCCCCCTGATAGCGCCCGCTGTATGCCTTATCCACCGCGTCGTCAAGCTGAAAGAAGTACATTTGCAGGATGCGGGCACCGCGCTTGAGGTAGAGACCCTGCTCGTTGTGGACGACCAGGCCGACTTCGCTGTAGCCGCTGTAGCCGCTGTCCCAAATGGCGGTATTGACCGATACGCCGTTGCGAATCATGGTGGAGCGCGCTCTGGCGAAGCCGACTACATCGGGCGGGATGTTGACCCGCTCGGCGATGCGGGCGCGATAGTTGCCGCGCGGCAGGAACAGCCAGCCTTCAGCATCGAACTCCAACGTCTCGGCAGGGGCAGGGCGGGTCTCGTCGCCGCTGAAGCCAACGTGGGCGGCGCCGCTTACCCGCACGATCGCAGCTACGGTCAGGTCAATGCCGTTGGGCTGAAGCTGGGTGGCGAGGTCGGTCACGCCCTCAACCAGCGGCGGCTCTTGCTGCAAAGCGGCAGCGATGTCCTTGTCCTTTAGATAACGCATGGGATGAGACTAAGGATTAAGGATTAAGGATTAAAGATTAAGCGGATTAGCCTGTACTATGTTCAATCTTTAGTCCTTAATCCTTAGTCCTTAATCCTTTATCTCCTTAGTAGCTCGTCATCCTGCGCCAGGCGGCTGGCTTCGGGGCGGCGCTGCCCGGCGTACTTGTTGCCCACCTTCTTGTGATATGGCACCTCGACTGGGGAGGTTAGTTCCTCGAAGGTGAAGGCGCAGATGCGCATCCCTGGGTAGAGCGCGACTGGCAGGCGACCGAGGTTACCAAGCTCCATCGTGGGGTTGCCCACCCAGCCCGGGTCGAAGATGCTGGCGGTGCCGTGAACAATGATGCCAAGCCGACCGAGGCTGCTACGCCCCTCGATGCGGCCCAGCAAATAGTCGGGCAACTCCAGCCACTCGCGGGTGGTGGCAAGCACGAACTCGCCGGGGTGCATGATGAAGGCGTGTTCGTCATCCACTTCAATCTGGCGTACCATTGCCTCCGCCGAGGCACGGTCGCGGGCATCAACGTAGGGGTAGGAGTTATAGTTAAATACGCCAAAGCGGTTGCCGAGGCGGAAGTCAATCGAGCAGGAGCCGAGGCGGGTCAGCCAGTCATCCTCCAGCGGCTCAATCTTAATCACGCCCGCCTCAATCGCGCGGCGGATGTCGCGGTCAGACAATATCATAGATATGCCCTTCGAGAGTGTTGAATTAGGAGTTGCACCGCCTGCCACTCTTATCGGCGTTTGCGTGGGGCGAACCCTTGTTCGCCCTGCCAGAGTGTTCCTCTGAAGTCATTATAACCGAAGATGGCGGCACAAGGAAGGTACTTTTCCACCAATTTTGGGTAAATTCTACATAGCGTGCTTGAGGGATAAGTACCCCATCTCTTCTCTAAGCCCTCAGCGGAGTTCGGGGGAGAATCTTGACCAGCAACCAACTAAGCCCCCAGCGGGGGTTGGGGGAGAATCTCGAAGCGCCAGTCATGCTCATCTGGGGACTTTTTACCAGCGGCGGGGGCGGCGTTGACGCAGGGCAACATCTCTCCCCCAAACCCCCGCTGGGGGCTTAGTTGATCAAACTTTGGGCGGGCAAAAGACAAATGCCCCCAGCCGCGTTGCAGCGGTGGGAGCATTTGCCTGGAGAGATGGGAAGGGAAGAGGTGTAGAAGATTGCTAAGGAAGGCCCACGCTAGCTACAGGCGTTGACTGCGATAGTGGGCCGCTGACGAGAGGGAAGCTAGCTGGCTAGCGCCAGGGGCTGGGTCTGCCTGCGGTGTAGTGACGGCTGCTGCGAGCTTACCATGCGCGATAGCTGAACCAGGTCGCGCATCTTGACCATGTAGTAATCGTCGTTTGCGGCCACGTTGAGCTTGCCGCTGTAGATCGCTTCGCAAAGCTCGGCGACGGTGATGGGGCGCGGGTTAGGGTTGATTTTGGTGTTGCTCATTCTATTTCTCCTATGGTGCTGGGTCCGGCTAGAGCCAGGTTGCTTTCTTATATTTCTCTCACTTGCCCCTAAAAGCAAGCGATGTGCCACACCGACTTGATAGCAGATTGTAGATTTCAGATTGCAGATTAGGAGCAGCCTGCCATTCGGTTCGGTGTGCAGTCGCCCACGCGACCTGCGCTTCTGATAATTAAACGAATTTCCGGTAGCAAAAGTTTCGTAATCGGAGCAGATTGGGGCCGGTTCTAATGCTGCTCTAATTCTTGCTTCTCATGGGCGGGTACACTTCATGTTTTTGCGCTACCCTACCAGGGCGTGCGCCACACGCCCCTACGATTGCAAGAACGTGAAACACGCCTGTCATGGGCTGAACTGTTGACAACGTTATATCTAGCCTCTATAATGGGTCTTAACTAAAAGCAGCTTCCTGTACTGGTGGAGCAGGGAAAAGAAAATGAGCGAACCACGAACTAATCAGCGGACGTTCGAGGCGAACGGCGACTGGGTGCGGATGAATGGAGGCCAGCAGCCGACAACGGCGCGGAGCAATCCACGCGCGGTGGCCGTCGGCGAGGAGTTGGTGTTCTACCCTTATTACGAAGGCAGCACCCGCTCAGGAGTGAGGTACGACAACCGCATCTTTGGCACCGGCTTCAATATGACTGTGCCTAAGAGCGTGGAGGGTATCGTGGTTGACCCCACCCATGAGGTGTACGGCTTCAGCGAGGAGTTCAGCCAGCTTGCCAATGCGCTGAAGGGGAGCCACTGCGTTACGCTGCTCGGCCCGCCCGGCAGCGGCAAGAATATGCTGGCCTCGCTGTACTGTTACAAGCACGGGCCGCGCGCCGACCCGCCCCTGTACGACTACATCGTGCC
>QHBQ01000506.1 GCA_003243865.1 Candidatus Chloroheliales bacterium
ATCAAGATGCTGACCGGGCAGTTGATGCCCACCGCTGGGACGCCAATGATTGGCGGCTACAACATGACCCGCCAGGCGCACAAGGCCAGCCCGCTGTTTGGTATCGTGTTCGAGGACCCGAACGTCTATGAGCGACTCAGCGCCATCGAGAACCTGCAATTCGCCGCCAACCTGTATGGCATCCCCAACGCCAGCGCACGCATCAGCCAGGTGCTTGAGCAGGTCGGCCTGACCGAGCGGGGCAAGGACGCGGTCAAGGGCTACAGCACCGGCATGAAGCAGCGTCTGCTCGTCGCCCGCGCCACCCTGCATAACCCGCGCGTGCTATTCCTCGACGAGCCGACGCGCGGCCTCGACCCCAGCAGCGCGGCGGAGGTGCGCCAGCTAATCAAGGACTTGGCCGCTGGTGGCACCACCGCGCTGCTCACCACCCACTACATGGAGGAGGCCGGCGAGCTTTGCCAGTGTGTCTGCTTCGTCAGTGAGGGCAAGGTCATCGCCCAGGACACGCCGCAGAACCTGAAGATAAAGTACGGCGAACATAGCATCACCGCGCTGCTGCGCGACGACAATGGCGCGACCCACGAGCAAAAGTTCAGCATGGGCGACCCCAAAGATGCCGAACTCTTTGCCGCCGCCCTCGCCGCCGACCGGGTGATCACCGCCCACACCGACGAGGCGACCCTCGAAGAGGTGTTCATCAAGCTGGCGGGCCGCTCGCTACTCTAATCCCTCTTGCAGAAAGGAACAAGAATCGTGAACCTGCGAGTTATCCGCGCCATCATGGCGAAAGACCTCAAGGATGTGGTGAAGAACAAGACCACCCTGTATGGCCTGCTCACCCCCATCTTCCTCGCGCTGCTCTATCTGGTCATCAGCACCGTGCAGAAGCAGGGGCCGACCGTCATCACCGCCTACAACCCCGATAATGTGGTCATCAGCCAGACGCTCGGCCTGCGCCCCACTGACAAGGTAGATATCCACAACGTGAACAGCCCCGACGAGGTGCGCACCGCGATGCACGCCGCCGCCCCGAATGCAGATTATGGCGTGGTCATCCCCGCGCACGCAATTGCCGACGCGCAGGCAGGCAAGCAGCCGCAGGTCGAACTCTACATCAATGCGGCGAAGCAGAAGGACGAAAGCGCCCGCCAGCGCACCAGCATATACTTCGGTAACTACTTTATCGCCGCCGCCAACCAGCAGCCGCCGGTCAAGCTGGTGTCGGAGATGGTGAATGTGCCGAAGGATGCCAACAGCAACCCGATGAGCAAGTTCTTCAGCAACCCCAACGCGCTTGGCTCGTTCTTCGGCGGCTTCACCCTGGCCCTCACCTCCATCATCATCGGAATGCTGGTGCTGCCGGTGCTGATCGTAGAGGAGAAGGAGAAAAAGACGCTACGCTTCGTACTCACCACCCCCGCTCGCACCAGCGAGGTAGTCATCGCTAAGGCGGCAACCGGCTTCCTCTACTCGCTGGCCCTGGCGGTGCTGGTGCTGCTGATCAACTCCAGCTCGATCAACGGCCTCGCCCTGGTCGCCCTGTTCGTGGTTATCGGCTCGCTGTTTGGGGTGGCGATGGGCATCCTCATCGGCGCATTCTTCAACAACGTGCAGGCGGTGAACACCTGGGCGGGGATGCTAATGAGCCTGATGATACTGCCTGGCATTTTCGTCATCTTCGGGGCGACCGGCATTTTCGCCATCCTGCTGCGCATCATCCCCAGCTACTGGCTGATGGACGGCACGGTCGGCGCAGCAATGGGCAGCCTCGACTTCAACACCGCGCTACTCGACCTCGGCCTCAGCATCGTGGTGGTAGTCGTGCTGCTCGCCCTCTCGATGGTGCTGCTGCGCCGCCGTTCGCTGGAAGCGGCATAGGGTTGGACAAACCCGCGCCGATTTGTTATAATAGCCTTTGCGCCCCACGCTTGGTGAGGCGCATTCGTGCTATTCGCCTGTAGAGTATGGGGGTGCTGTTTTGCTCGATATAACCCTGCCAGAGATTGAACAAATTGTTACCGAACCGGATTACGCCCGCTTCAAGATGGAGCCGTTGGAGCCAGGCTGGGGTACAACCCTGGGCAACGCGCTGAAGAAAATCCTGCTCAACTCGCTGCCCGGCGCGGCGGTGACTGCCATCAAGCTCGACCCTGCGCCCGATGATGAGGGTCGGCTACCGCAGATCGAAGAAGACCTGATTGACATTATCCTCAACGTCAAGCAACTGCGGCTACGCTATCGTGGCGAGCAGCCCCAGCGCATGGTGCTGCACACCGGCAGCTTCGCCAACGGGCGGCGGGTGCTAACCGCTGCCGATGCGGATATGGCTGACGGGGTAGAGGTGCTGAACCCCGAAGTGGAACTGCTCACCCTGAACAAGGGTCGCCGCGACCCGCTGAACGTCGAATTGATGGTTGAACGCGGTTACGGCTACAGCCCCGCCGAGGCGCGCATGGACAGCACGCCACTGGACATGGTGCCGATTGACGCGATGTACTCGCCGATCGCGCGGGTCAACTACGTGGTGGAGCGCACCCGTCTCGGCCAGCG
>QHBQ01000235.1 GCA_003243865.1 Candidatus Chloroheliales bacterium
CGTGCCGATCTGCAACCCAGCCAGCCCACTGCCGACTCCGCAGCGCAGAACAACACCTACAGTGCCTTCACCTTCATTCAGGGCCAACCCAGCGTGCTGCTGATCGAAGGTCACAATGGTGAGGCCACTCCGCTACTCAGCGCCCTGCGGGCCGCCAGCATTACCGTCAACCTCATCGCGGTGAAGGACACGCCAGTGGATCTGCGCGAGCTTGCCCGCTACGACTCGGTGGTGCTGGACAACGTACCGGCCAGTAGCCTGCCCCCTGGCGCGATGGAGACGATGCAGAGCTATGTCCGCGACCTGGGGCGCGGCCTGGTTGCCGTCGGCGGCCAGGAGAGCTTTGCCCTGGGCGGCTACTTCCGCACCCCGTTGGAAGCGACCTTGCCGGTGGACATGAGCCTGCCCAATCGCCTGGCCCAGCCCAACACTGCCATCGAGATCGTGATTGATCATAGCGGCAGCATGGACGAGGTAGCTGACGGAGGGGCGCGCAAGATTGACCTGGCGAAGCAGGCCGCCGATCAAACTGTTACCCAGCTTGGCACCGACGACTCGCTCGGCGTGGTTATCTTCGATGACCAGGTTCAGGAATTGCTCCCCCTCAGCCCGGTTGACGATGTGAAGCGCATCCAGGGCATCATCGGCGGCATCACCCCTGGCGGCGGCACCGACATCCACGGCGGGCTGGCCCCAGGTGTCAACGCGCTCGCCAACAGCGGGGCGAAGAGCAAGGCGGTTATCCTGCTCACCGATGGGGTAGACGGTAACAGTAACGTCAATTACGACGACCTCATTCGGCTGGCAACTGCCAACAACATCACCATCACCACCATCGGCGTCGGCCCGATCATCAATACCGACTTGCTCAGTTCGCTGGCGAAACAGACCGGCGGGCGTTTCTATCACACCAACAGCGGTGCCAACCTGCCCCAGATCTTCACCAGCGAGGCGCACCTGGCGGCCCGCTCCTACCTCAACCAGCGCCAGTTCACCCCGCAGCTATCGGCACCCAGCCCCATCCTCAAAGGACTGAAGACGCTGCCCGACCTCTACGGCTACGTCGCCACCACCACCAAACCGCTTGCCAGCCTGGTACTCGCCAGCGACAGCGGCGACCCCATCCTCGCCGCTTGGCAGTATGGCCTGGGGCGGGCGATTGCCTGGACCAGCGACGCGCAGAGTAACTGGGCGAAGAACTGGGTAAGCTGGCCCGACTTCAGCACCTTCTGGGCGCAGGCAGTGCGCTGGACGATGCCCGGCCAGACTGCTAGCAGCCTGCAACCGCGCGTCACCATCAACGGTGCCAACGCGAATATTACAGTTGACGCGATTGGCGGAGGCGGCGATTACATCAACGGCCTCGATATGGCCGCCTCAGTGCTTACCCCTGGCAAGATCACCGACACCCTGACCCTGCGCCAGAGCGCCCCGGGCCGCTACGTCGGCGAGTTCCCTGCTGCCCAGAGCGGTGTCTACCTCATTGCCGTCCGCGCCGCTGGCGAGGTCAGCAGCACGGTCACGGTCAATGGTGCGCCGACGCAGCATACCAGCGCCTTCAGCGAGACTGAGACCCTCGGCCTGGCGGTTCCCTATCCGGCGGAGTATCGCGACCTCGAGCCGAACACCGCCCTGCTCCAGCGGTTGATTACCACCGGCCTATCCAACCTGCAGCCAGGGCAAGGGGCGCAGAAGTTGCTCACCCTCAGCGATGGCCCCACCCTGCTGCTGGCCCACAACCTGATTGCCGCCTCGGCTGGGCATCCGCTCTGGCCGCTCTTCCTCATCCTCGCTATCCTGCTGCTTCCCTTCGACATCGCGGTGCGCCGCGTGATGATTGGCGGCGGCGAATTGCGCCAGTTGTTCGCTGCGATTACCGGCCGCCAGCCTCGCGCTGCCTTCGCTCCCGCCGCGACCCCGATGCAGCCGTTGTTCAATGCCCGCCGCCGCGCCCGCGAGCAGCAGCCGCCGCCACCGGTCAGCAACCACATGCCCGTATCCAGCGACAATCCGATAACCCGTCCCTCACCCCTTGCAGCCCCGCTTGACACATCCAGTACAATAGATGCGGCAGCGCCACCCAGCGACAGCTTGGCTGCGCGCCTGCGTCAGGAGCAAGAGCGACGACGACAAGGATGAAGATATCGAGGTGAAATATGCCAACGCCAATGGTAGGCAACCGCTACGAATTGCGACGGCAGTTGGAGCAGCGCGACGGTGTCTTGAGCTTTGAAGGTTGGGACACGCAAACGCAACGTAGTGTGCTGGTGCTGCTAATGCGAGCCGGCACTAACGACTCTGCCGAGCAGCAGGCCCGCCTGTCGCAGTTCGCCCGCCTGGAGGGGCTGGTTGGCACTACCCCCGACTCCACCCTGCCCGCCATCCTAGACAGCGGCAACGGCCCGCCCGACCAGAACGGTGAGACCACTTATTATCTCGTCGCCGACTGGGTTAGTGGCACGCCGCAGGGCAGTCGCTACCCCGACATCACCACCTTCCTCGCTGCCTTGCAGGCGGCGCTCGCAGGTCGTCAAATCCCTGACCGCAGGCTCACCCCACCCACGCCCTCCGCTGCCATCACGCCCCTCTCAAGCAATGACGAGGGGCGCATCACCGTGATTCGCGGCGAAGTTCCGCCCATCATCGTCCAGAACCAGCCCACAGCCCCATCCTCCCGCGGCGGGCCAGACGCGCCGACCCAGGCCAATCTGCCGGTCAATCCCATCTACCAACTCGACACGACTAGCCCCAGCTTTGGTGACGTGCCCTCCGCCGCCAGCCCAGTTGCGACCGCGCCTGGTAGCAATATAAGCAATCGCCAGCCCGCACCGCACCCTGTCCCAGGCGTGGTTGACCCGCAGACCGGCCAACCACGCGGCGAACCCTACGTTGCTGGCAAGCCGCAGCGGGTGGGCGGCTCACTAGCGGCAGGGCGGCGGGGAGTATACCTGGTGGGGGCGATCATCGCCCTGGCCTTGCTCCTGCTGCTCGTGCTTATCTTCAGCAACAGGAACAACCAGCAGGCTGTAACCAACCCGCCCGCACCGACCGCCACCACAGTCGTGGCCCTGCTTGCCACCCCTACCGCTGGCCTGGGCAATGCCCCAGCGACGGCAACCGCGCCTCAGGCGTTCTCCACCGCCACAGCTGCACCAATCATCGCGGTGCCAGCCAGCCCTACTGCCGCCGGGGTTGCTGGCGCGACTCCTTGCGCTGTCAGCCTCGCCGACCTGCCGCCCAGCGACCCCGACTATGGCCCGCTCAGCGCGATGATCTGTCGCCAGGCGTTCTATCCTGCCCCCGGCGGCAACTTTGCCCGCAGCTCGCCGGTTACCCGCGCCGAGATTGCCCATGCGGTCGTTGCGGTAATGGGCTGGCCGCTCGGTACCAACGCCGCCAACCCCTTCCGCGACGTACAACCCTCTACCCCATACTACGCCGATATTTTGACCGTAATCGAACACGGGGTGATGAGCGGGGTGGCTGCCGACCGCTTCGACCCCAACGCCAACCTCAGCCGCATTCAGGCCCTCCGTGTTATCGTCAAGGCCGCTGGTTGGCCGCTCCCCGATAGTAACACCGCCGCCCACTATCGCGATGTGCTAAGCAACAACCCGCTCTTTACCTACGTCGAGGCGGCTTACGCACATAAGGTAATCGCCCCCACCCCCGGCAACCTGCTCCGACCCAATGACCCCGCCACCCGCAAGGATGTCGCGCTGATGCTTATCAATATGCTGAACAGCAAGTAGAAAATTGAAAATCGCATGAACCTGCTGCACGTTATCCAGCGCTATTACCCTTACATCGGTGGTTCGGAGCAGTATTTCCAGGAGGTCAGCGAACGCTTCGCCCGCGACGGCCACCGTGTGCGCGTCTTCACTACCGATGCCTGGGACATCGAACACTTCTGGAGCGCGGGTAAGCGACATATCTCGCCGA
>QHBQ01000047.1 GCA_003243865.1 Candidatus Chloroheliales bacterium
GGCTCTCTCAGGCATGAGGCATGAGGCACGAGTGAAAAGTTGAAAGTTGAAAGTTGAAAGTTGAAGCGCCACTAATCTAAGCCCCCGGCGCGACAATCTAAGCCCCCAGCGGGGGTTGGGGGAGAAATGTTTCCCTGCCGCAATGCTCACTGGCAGCAACTAATGGTCAGCTAGCGGATAAGCTAGCGGATTCGTAAAAGCGGATAAACGGATGTAGGGGCGGGTGGTGGCCCGCCCTGCTGCCATTCCATTCCAGTTCGACACATAGGGTGGCGGTGAAACTGGAATGGAATGAACCTTGAGGGGGGGAGGTAGCGTAGGGGCGAATCGCATACACCCTCTTGTCATGCACCAATGCTCATCGTGGCCATCAACCTTGTAAGGCGGTGATTCCGCGCAATCGGGACAGAGCCTCGGCTACCTCTTCACCTTTGGCTGCAATGATGTCGAGCAGTTCGGCGGGGGTGCGGGTGTCTTGATCACGGCTGGCATTGGGGTTCACGGCTTTTAGGTCGTAATTCTTCGCTTCTATTTCCTTGCGGCTGACGCTCCAACTGTGGGGGCCGTCGGCGAAGGTAGGGAGTAGCTTGAAGAAATCGTCAAAGCGGTCGAGGGTGAAAGGGGTTTTCTTGCCTACTTTGATGCTAGAGAGGTCGTAGTACCAGATGCGCTCAGTCTTCTCGCCTTTGGTGAAGAAGAGGAGGTCGGTTTTGACCCCAGCGTTAGCAGCATCGAAGACACCAGCAGGTAGGCTGACGATGCAGTAGAGGTTACACTCGTCCAGCAGCTTGCGTTTGGTTTGCACGAAGGCTAGCTCGTTGGTTTTGAAGAGTACGCCCTCGTCCACCACCATACCGCATTGACCGCCCTTCTTCAGTTTGTTGATGACGTGCTGGAGGAAGAGCACCTGGGTGGCCTTGGTTTTGTAGGCGAAGCGGGTTTGGGCGTCGTCACCTTCTTTGCCGCCGAACGGGGGATTGGTGAGGATGATGTCGAATTGGTTGGGTGCGTCGTCGAACAGGCCAGCGTAGAACTCGTTGTCGGTGAGGGTGTTGCCGTACCAGATGTTGGGTTGGTCTATGCCGTGTAGCACCAGGTTGGCGAGGGTGATGGGATAGATTAGCTTGGCTTTCTCGCGGCCATAGAAGGCACGCTGCTTGAGGTCGCTGATTTGCTGGGGAGCGGCGTCCTTGCCGCTCTCGTGTTGGATGTATTCGTAGGCTTGGGCAAGGAAGCCGCCGGTGCCGCAGCAGGGGTCGTAGATAGTCTGGCCCAGTTGAGGTTTGACCACCTGCACCATAGCCCGGATTATCTCGCGGGGGGTAAAGAATTGGCCGCCATCGTTCTTCTTGTCGCCCATACGCAGCAACAGCCCTTCGTAGGCCTGGGAGATGGCGAACATATGGGTGGGGTCTACGTCACTAATGGCGTGGATGCGGTCAAGCACATCTTTGAGGCTGGTTTCGCTTTCGACACGCACTTGTTCGATGCCGGAGACGATGCCGCCGATGACCTTCTGGCGGCTAGTGGCGTTGGGCTGGTCGCGGAGGGCTTTGAGGTGGGGCAATAGCTGGTGGTTGACGAACTCGAACAGCGCACCGAGCTTGCCTTCGCGCGGGTCGCTGCCGGGCCTGGCCCAGTCGCGCCAGCGGTAGGGGGCGGCCAACGAGGGGGTGAAGGGTGCGCCCACTGCTGCCGCTTTCTTGGCTTCGGCTTCTTCGCGCTGGTCGAGGATACGCAAAAACAGCAGCCAGGTCAGCTCTGGCACGTATTCCACCGCGCCGGAGTAGTTGGACTGGCGCAGGATGTCGCAAATGGCCCAGATGGCGCTGTTTAGCTCTTGCTGGGTGCTGATGCGCTTGGCGGCGGGCCTGGGGCTGAGGGTGGTCATCGCTTATAGCTCTCCATTGAACGCCTGCCGCAGCAGGGCGGCTGGCAGTTGGTTGATGCTGGCAAGTTGCGCTTGGAGCCGGGCGCGGAGTTGGTCTACGGCGGCGAGGCGCTCGCGCAGGGTGGCGGCGATGCGCTGTTGGTCGGCGAGGGTTGGGGGCAGGGGGATTTCAATTTTGTAAGCATCTTCCCTGTTTAGGCCGGGAACAGCCGCAGCTTTGTTTAGGCCAGACAGATTTACTGTTTGGAGTATATACACTAGCCACGCCAAATCAGCGTTCAACTTAGTGTTCTCAATGTAGTATGTGGTATCAATAGGCCAGCAGGCAACTGGAGAGAAGTGGATTGCACCTATCGAACCCTTCCTACCTATGATTATCGTTGGCCCACTAGTCAATGGTCTATTGTGATATCCAACTATACCATTGGAGCCATACACCGGTACTGTTCCTGATTGCCTAACTCCTGACGGAAGTCCTGAACCGTAGCTGAAATCGCAGACTTCCCCCAACCGCACCCACCGCCAGTCCGCAGCCTCATCGCTGGCGAAGATTTGACGAAGGTAGGCGGCGGGGAGGGCGTTGGCGGCGGCGAGTTGGGCGGCGGTGGCGGCGCGGGCTTGCTCGACGGCGGCGAGGCATTCGCGCAGGGTGGCGGCGATGCGCTGTTGGTCGGCGAGAGTAGGGGGTAGGGGTATTTCAATATCCTTGACTATATCTTGGCTAATATTAGGTTGAGCACCACCTGCGCTTATTTTGATTAGCTTGGCCTTCTCAACTAGCAGGTAAAGGAAGATGTAATCTGTGTTAACTCCTCGGCTTGGGAATATAGCACACACAGCTTGGTTGGTCGCAGCGTTCATTTGCAGGATACCCAATTTACCAATAGTTGCACCATACAACGCAATCATTAGCGTTCCTGCGGGAAAGACCTTTGCACTTGAGTTTGCCAAGCCTTCTTCAGTTATGGTTTCTTTAGTATATGAGACTAG
Source organism: Candidatus Chloroheliales bacterium (assembly GCA_003243865.1). The sequence goes on from QHBQ01000047.1 coordinate 2,882, forward strand.
GCCATCATTTAGCTCACCTGATTTTACCCAGGGGATGCTTCCGCCGTAGTATTTAGATATTCCACGTGGCGGTGTTCCGCCACTGCTGGTCTGACAAACATCCCCCACACGCACCCACCTCCACCCTGGCGGAAGAGTGCGGCGGCTAGCTTCGCTAATGAGGTCGCTCATGCGGCTAGTAGGCTCGCTTTCGTCTGGTCTATCAAGGCTTTGGCGTCATCGCCCAGCGCATTGAAGCCACCGGCGCGAAGAACGGCGGGGGTGTCGAAAAGTTGGCGGTCTTCCAGGGCTTC
>QHBQ01000157.1 GCA_003243865.1 Candidatus Chloroheliales bacterium
ACCTCCGGCGGTGGTCGCGCCCTGAAGCAATGGCCCATCGCCGACGCCTATTTGCGTAGTCAGCATAATCTGCCGTTCAGCTACCAGTATGCCTTCACCAGCGCGCCCGGCGAAGCGGTCAAGCTGGCGGCCGATGCAGCGCAGGCGGGCTATCGCCTGGTAGTGGCGGTCGGTGGCGACGGCACCATCAATGAGGTGGTCAACGGCCTGTTCCGCAGTGGTCCGCCGCCTGCCGATTTGCAGCTCGGCGTGGTGCAGGCGGGGCGGGGTAGCGACTTTGGCCGCACCGTCGGCGTGCCGAGCGATATGCGCGAGGCGCTTGCTCGCCTGATTGAAGGACGCAGGCGGCGGATAGACATTGGCCGCATGACCTATCACTCCGCCGGACGCGACCAGCAGCGGGGCAAGGAACTTGTTCGCTACTTCGCCAACGTTGCCGGGGTCGGCTTCGACGCCGAGGTGGCCGCCCGCGCCGACCGTGGCCGCCAGGCGATCGGCCGCGTACTGGGCGGCAGCATCCCTTACCTGACCGCGCTCGGCCTGTCGCTGCTGCGCTATCGCAACCGCCGCATGATAGTCGAGGCCGACGGCGTGACCCTGCCCACGCCTGCGCCGGTCTACAGCGTGGTGGTGGCGAACTGCCAGTTCTTCGGCGGCGGGATGCGCGTCGCCCCCGACGCCGACCCCGCCGACGGCCTGTTCGATGTAGTCATTCTCGGCAACTTCGGCAAGCTGGAAGTAGTGCGCGAGTTGCCCAAGCTGTACGAGGGTTCGCACCTCGCTCTGGCGAAGGTCAGCGTCAGCCGCGCCCGCCAGGTAGTCGTCCGCGCTGCCAACCCGCATCGTCGGCTGATCGCTCAGGCCGACGGCGAGGTGGTGGGTCGCACCCCCATTACCTTCGACCTGCTGCCCGCCACGCTGACCATACGAGTATAAGCAAACCTAATGCCCCTGCTAATTCAGCAAGGGCATCGTCTGATTACTTAGCTATTGCGCCCGCCACGTCACGTGCGCGTCACGGTGCGGCTTACGCTGAGCTGCCTTAGTGGGCCGGGGCGGGCGCCTAGGGCACCACCGAGGAGGGCCGCTAGCGCGGCAAGTGCAAGTGCCAGAAGCGTACCCCAAGCAGTGTTGCTGACGGCAGTGGTCGCATTCTGCACGGTCTGGGTTGTAACGACGGTAGCCTGGAGGGTTGGATTACCGGTGACCTGGCCCACCACCTGAGCGGCGTTGTTAACGGTTGCTCCCACCAGCGCGCCGATGCCGCTGCCCAATGCGAACACGAGCAGGGTAATAGCCACACACCATACCATCATACCGTGCAGGACGCCGTTGCCTGAGCCAGTGACTGCTGCGGTGCCTGCTGCCAGCCACCCTCCGACAAAGAAGGCGATCAACACGCTGACGGCACCCCAAATGCCAGCACCCAGGCCCAGGTTAGCCAGGTTGTCGCCGGGCTGAAACTGACCCAGGCCAATCGCCACTCCCAGTACCGAGAGGACTATCAGTGTTGCAAGGGCAGCGAACAGCCCGGCAATAACTGATCCCCACCGCACCAGGTCTATGGGTCGCGTGACCACGGGTTCACCAGCACTAGCGACCGTGGTGCTGGTTGTACTTGCGCTGTCATAGACCGGCGTAGGGACGATGACAGGCCCTGGTTCTTGCATGATAAACCTCCTGTGGTTATATTGTAGCCCCATATTCCAAACCCACAGGAACATGAGGCAATGGAAGTACTATTAACCGCCTGGATTTCCAACATGAAAGTATAAGCATGAACTATGCCAGGGTCGGTTCGGCTGTTCACCATAGAAGGCTACAAGCAGCAACGTTCATCACTTGCCGCCAGCCGCGCAGCCGAGCAACTGCCCCGATGCGGGCAAAACCCGCGCCGCACTGCCGTCTAGCGGCTGGGCAACCAGGCTGATCTGGCGGTTGTCATTGCTGTCATTGCTGGCGATCTGATAGTAGATAGTGGCGCCGCAGGCCTGCATCGCGGTGACACTGACGCCGGTTGCGCCGTCGGGGGCTTTTACCTGGGCGATCTGGTCATCGTGGGCGCGGCTGCCGAGGCCAACCTCGCGGACCTCCAGGTTGCCGGATTTGCTGCTCGACTGGATGTAGAGCAGGTTGCTGCCATCCACTGTTTCAGCGAACGGCCCGCTGACATACCTACCATCGCTGCTTGTTGCCAGCGTTTTGTAGCTCACCTTCGGTACATTATAGTCAATAATCGCCTGAGCAGGTAGATTGGACGTAACCGCGTTCTGCTTGCTCACCGCAACAAAGATGTTTTGTCCTTGCCGGTCCATCCAAGGAACATCAGTGGAGAAGTAACCGTTGCCAATCACCGACTTGCTCGTCTTGCCGTCGGCGCTGCTGGCACTGATGTCTATGATGTTGCCTTCGCTGGCCTGCCAGGTATAGAGCAACCCATCGGCGCCCCAGCCAACGAAGCGAGTAGGCGTGACCCCAATCCCACTGGGGCGGCCTGAATGTGGTGCAGGCGGTGATGTAATCTGCTTTCCGCTTGTCAGTTCAATTACCCCCTCGCTCCATGCTCCGCCAATAATCGCCTTGTAGGCGAGCTTCTGCCCGTCACCAGATAGCGCACCGTAAGGCGGGGCGTAGAACCGGCCATCGTTGGGCAATGGGTCGGCAACATTGTAGCTGCCTACCGGCTTGCCCTGAGTAAGGTCATAAACCTCCACATTTACCTTGTTTCCATTCAGCACGCTGTATACCGCCCGCTGCTGATCAGGCGACAAAGCTACCGGCGCATCTTTGATTGCATTGGGGCGGCTGGCGATCGTCTCGGTCATGCCCGCGCTGTCTATGGCGGTGAAGACAAGATTGGTAGCCGACTCGTTGGCCGTCATCGGCTGTACCAGCAGGGCGCGGGGCAGCGGCGTGCCACTCACCTCGGGCATCATCACCTGGGTTCCCTTAGCCTCCGCGCGGCCCAGTGCAGGAGTAATTGAGGCTGGCACCTCGACAGTAGGGCTGGCATAGGCCAGCTGTGTGGTTGGCAACCCGCGCCCGCTGAACATCAGCCCCAGCGCTCCCGCAAAGGCGGCCAGCATCGCCAGCGCGGCCACGCTGCTCGCTAGACGGGGGGCGCGGCTCACCACCCCGGCCCTAACTGGCTTGAGGCTGCGCTTGTCGGCCTCGGCCTCGGCAATCGCGTTCATCACTGCGGCGCGGACGCGCGGCGAGGCAGGTGGATTGGGCAGGATCTTGATTTGGCGGTCGAGGGTGGAGTAGGAGTTCAGGAGTGAAGTGCAGTAGGAGCAGGAGGCGAGGTGCTGTTCGAGGGTGGCGGTTTCGCCTGTAGTGAGGGTTTGACTCAGGTAATCACTAATGCGCCGCGCGTTGGTCTGACACTCAGACGGCGGCGGTGTAGTATACCAGTTGGAATTGTTATGATTGCGATTACCAGTCATGATCATCACATACGTTGCAATCAGACAAAAACTTCACTGCCGCAACGTCGCTACCTTTCTGAATCGCGACTATCTTGCTCGTCCTCTTGCTGTAGGCGCAAGTACGCCTCTCTGAACGCCTGGCGGGCGCGAAAGAGGCGCGTCTTCACTGCTGCTTCCGTGCTGCTGGTGATTTGGGCAACCTCCGCAATCGAGAAACCCTCATGAATGTGCAATAGCAAACTGGTACGCTGTTCAGGGGTAAGAATAGATAGCGCCCGCTGCACTGTCTCTGCATCTTCCTTCTGTTGCGCCGGGTCGGCAATCACGCCCAACCCAGCGGTAGAATGACCTCCCCCAAAGCCACCCTGCCGCTGAGCGGACGTGGCAGAAGAAGAAGAGAGAAAGGGAAGCACGTTTGCAATCGGTATCCACGATACAAGGCGACGGCGGCGCAACGAGTTGCGGGCCACATTAGTCGCGATGGTATAGAGCCAGGCAACGACATTGCTATCGGGTCGGAGTCGCTCGTAAGCCTGATAAGCTCGGACGAAAGTGTCTTGCGCGAGATCCTCAGCCAGGTCGGGGTCGCCGACGATGCGATAGATGTAGCCAGTGATAGTTCGCTGGTAGCGGTTGAACAGTTCGGTGAAATCGGCGAACTGCTCTGGCGCGACGCTGGCGTTATCCTCATCCACAGCGGGTAGGCCAAGCTTACCATCGCTGCCTGCCACCGCGCCGCCCTCCCTATCTGCTGCGCTCATAACACTCTCTAACATATATAAAACCTGACGGTGGCAAAAGGTTACACCGATCTCGACGAGTTTTCGACGAATTTTGTGGCTTCGCCACTCCCCTCACCCCAACCCTCTCCCCCGCCGGGGGAGAGGGGGAGAATGATCCCAACCCGCTCCCCCGGCGGGGAGAGGGGGAGATTGATCCCAACCCGCTCCCCCGGCGGGGGCGGGATTACCGCGCTAGTGGCAGATGGTACGCACGTTATCCACCCCCAGCAGGCCGAGCAGCACGTCGTTGGGCGGCTGGTTCTCAGGGTGAAACTCGAAGCGGACACGCTCGAAGTATTGCACGGTATAAACCTTGCCGTCGGTTGGGCTGGTCTCGGCGATTTCGTCGGTGAGAGGGTAGCCGAACTGGGCCAGGCCACCATGCTGCTGCCAATAGTTGAAGAAACCACCGCGCAGTAGATGCTGAGTCTCAGGGAAGTAATGCTGCGTTGAGGTGTCGGATACCGGGTCGCGGGGCGGGGCAAAGTTATCGCCCAGTGCCTGCACCCCCAGCAGGCCGAGTAGCACATCGTAGGGCGGCTGGTTTGCAGGGTGATACTCGAAACGGTTGCGCTCGAAGTATTGCACGGTATAGACCTTGCCATCGGTGGCGCTGATCTCGGTGTGTTCCTCAGTCAGCGGGTAGCCGTAGATGGCGAGGCCGCCGTGCTGCTGCCAGTAACGCAGGAAGCGGCCAGCGAGCGAGTGGCCGGTCTGCAGGAAATAGACGTGGTCGGCGGTGGACGGGAACGGCACGATGCGATCGCAACCGTTGCCCCGATGCGCTGCGCTTGCCAGCAAGGGCCAGACGGCGGGATCCTCGTGGCCCAGCCGCCATAGGGCGATGCCCGCGAAGCTGTAGGGCTGGATCACATTCAGCTTGGCCGCGATGCTGGCGGCGTTCTCGTACCAGACCTCGTGCTGGTTGCCGCTCCCGTCGGTGTAGGTTATCCAGGGTGACTGAGCGGTGGGGTCGAAGTTGCCCTGCCCGTTGAACTGCTGCTTGCGCGCCAGCACATCGGCATAGTGGATCGAGTCGGCCAATGCGTGGGTGGTCTTGTTCCAGTCGAGGCCGTAGAGGTCAATTCCCCACACCACCTTTGCTGGCGCGATGCGGCTGTTGGTATAGGCGGCGACATCGTTGACCCAGCCGACCGGCGCAACTGGGCCGGGGCTGCCGCCCATGTAGTGGAAATCGTAGGCCATCACCGCCGCGTAGTCGAGGATGCCGCCGAGCGCGGCGTAGTCGTAGACGCCCGCGAAGTCGCCGCCGTCACGGGTCTTGGCCGCCAGGTCCATGGTGATTAGCTTGTGCTGCGTATGTAGGCGGCTGGCAAGGCGGGCGCTGAAGTCGGTATAGAGGCTAGCGTCGGTGGGCAGCAGCGCCTCGAAATCCACATTGATGCCGTCGTAGTTGCCATCAATCACCAGGTGGTAGAGCTTATCAATCAGCGCATCGCGCTTGACCGGGTCAGCGAGCAGGGTGTGGAAGCCCTGATGCCCAACCAGGTTCTGGATCATCGGCAGTATCTTGACATGGTGGGCGCGTAGCAGGTTGTCAACCGCGGGCGTGGCGCTGCCAATCACATTGCCCGCGCCGTCCAGCTTGTAATACCAGGGCGAAACGATGTCCAGGCTACCTACATTGGCGCTGAGGCTGTCGAACGATTTGCTGTCATAGGTCACATACCAGGCCCAGCGTATCCCCACCCCAGCCGCATGGGTGAGCGGCGGGCGCTCTGCCGCTGGTAGCAGGGTGAGCAGCAGCAAGGCGATAACCAGCGTAACAAGCCGAGGTGAACGCAGCATCCAAAGCCTCCTTGTAATTGCAGATTGCAGATATCATGATAACGAATTACAAAGCTGGAAGTTGCGAATCCGCAAGTCAGCCTTTCACCTTTCATATGCTCACTTCCAACCCTTCAACCGCCACTTCGAGGGCGCGAAGCTGGGCGCGAGTGCCGACCACGATCAGGCGATCGCCAGCCGCGATTGGCGCGTCAAGGCCGGGGTTGGGGATTAGCTTACGCTCGTCGCAATGGATTGCCAGCACGGTGGGCGCTTCGCCGCGCACTGCCTGAAGCAAAGCGCCGAGTTGCGTGACCCGCCCGACCAGCACCTCCTCGATGCCAAAATCGGTTGTTTCGTCGTGCATCAGGATGTCAAGGTAGTTGGCGACGGCGGGGCGGGTCGCCAGAGTTGCCATGCGCAAGCCGCCCAGTTCGTAGGGGGAGACCACATGGTCAGCTCCGGCCATGCGGATTTTGCTGCTGTTCTCAGTGTTGCCGACGCGCCCCACGATCAGCAGGTCGGGGTTGAGCGCCCGCGCCGACAGAGTAATAAAGATGTTACCAGCGTCACTATCAGAGGAGGCGATCAGGGCACGGGCGCGCTTAATGCCCGCCTCGCGCAGCACCTCGTCGCTGGTGGCATCGCCATTCAGCACCGGCAGTTCGCGCCCGCGCGCCACTTCCGCCGAATCGGGATTGTTATCAACCACTACTACCTGATGGTGTTCCTGCAACAACTGCTGCGCCACCATCTGCCCCATCCTGCCGTAGCCACAAATGATGTAGTGGTCGCGCATCTGATTTATCTGGTTCTGCATCCGCCGTCTCCTCACCAGCCCTGAAGCCTGGGTTTCGACCGCCAATTCGGTCACTGCGCCCAGCACATAGAGCAATATGCCCAGCCCGCCAATGACTACCAGCGAAGCAACCACCCGTCCCCAGCCGTCGAGCGGATGTACCTCTTGATAACCAACCGTGGTGACGGTGGTGATGGTCATGTACAGGGCGTCACCGAGACTCCAGCCCTCCACCAGCATGAAAGCGGCAGTGCCGAGCGCGAGGAAGGTTAGCAGTACCAGCACCGTAAAGCGCAGCCGCCCTGCCAGCTCGCGGATACGCTTGACGCTACCCTCTGCCCCCAGCAGGGCGCGGCGCAGGCTGGCGCGCTGATCCTTCTTTTCGGCCTTGCTAGGTTCGTCTCTCATCGGTTGATTATAGATTAGCTACCCTTTGCCGTCAATAAGGTCAGTAATAAAAAAAATTCCTCTATATTCGGCAGTGATTCAGCGAAAGATCATATCCAAAGCATGGGCAAATGCGTTATAATGGATGCACCAGGCAAAGTAACCATTTTCTTACTATCGCCCAGCATGGATTGATTCAGGAGCGGCCAGGTGCAAGAGCATGATGAGCAGGTAGATGGAGCCGACCTCGCTGAGGCCGGAACCGACCATACCCAAAGTTATGACTTGATATCTCTAGTAGATGCCGCCCGTCACGGCGATAGCGCCGCGTTGAGCGACATCTATGAACGCTTTTGTGATCGCATCTATCGCTACGCATTGTTCAAGCTGGGAGACAGCCAGCAGGCCGAGGATCTCTGCGCGCAGGTGTTCCTCAAGATGATGGAGAGCATTAATCGGTTCGAGTGGCGACCTGGCGGGGGCGACGGTCGTCAGATCAATCCGGCGGCGTTCTCATCCTGGCTATATCGCATTGCTCACAATCTGATCACCGACCATGTGCGCCGCGAGGCGCGCCGCCCCGCCGTTTCGCTCGATAGTGTTGCCAGTTATCTTCCCGACAGCAAAGACCCCGCCAGTGACGCCGAGGCTGCGCTCTTCCGCGAACAACTAGCAATTGCTCTTGATGGTTTGACCGACTTGCAAGCCCAGGTGATCGCCTTGAAGTTCGGCAGCGGCTTTAGTAACGCCGAAGTGGGGCAGATGCTAGGGCGCAGCGAGGGCGCGATCAAGGCACTGCAATACAGCGCCTTGCAGAAGTTGCATCGTTTGCTTGGACCCATGATCGAAAGCTTAATCGCGAAAAAACTATGGGCAGAATTAGTATCGAAGAAGCGCTTGATGACTGCTTGCAGCGCCTCCCAACCGAGGGGCTGGACGATTGTCTGCGCCGCTATCCACAGTATACCACCGAGCTGCGCGGCCTGCTGCAGCTTAGTATGAAGGTCAGCCGCGCCAACGCCGCCATCGTGTTGAGCAACGCGGCGCGCGAACGGATGCGGGCGCAACTGTTCAAGTCCGCCCCGATTATCACTGCCAACCCCACCGTGCCTGCCAGGGCAGCGGCAGCGCCTCTCCCTGCTACCCCACTCCACCCCGCCGCCCGCGGTGCGCTCTTCAACCACCCGCTGGCCCGCGCCGCGCTCGTGCTGCTGGTGCTGGCCGCCCTGTTCGTGGGGGTCGGCGCCGCTGCTGCCCGCACCGTGCCAGGCGATACGCTCTATCCGGTCAAGCGTCTGTACGAGGGTATCCGCGTCCAATTCAGTTTCAACGACTACGATAAGGCCACCGCCCACCTCGATTTCGTCAGCACGCGACTCGACGAGATTGAGGCGCTCTTCCAGCACAAGACTACAATTGGCACCGACCTGTTTACCGACCTCGACGACAACGTCTCCTACTGCACCGCCGAACTGAATTCGAGCAGCTTTAGCCGCAAGCAGCAGCTTGCTAGCGCCCTCGGCGCGGCGCTACAGCGTGAGCAGCAGGTGCTGACGTCGGTTAGCAGTGGGGTTGCCACCGACGCCCGGCAGAGTTTCAAGACAGCGCTGGATCGCATAAATAGTGATTACCGGGTAGCGACTCAATATGCGCCCAGCTTGCCGCCGCTCGCCACGCCGGTTGGTACTCCCGCCCTGCCAGCGGCCGAGGCCAGCCCCACCCCGCTGTTGGGCGGCCCGACACCGACTGGGGCGGCAACCGCAACTGACACCCCAGCCATCACCAATACCCCCACCATTACCGCCACCTCGACTCCTCAACCAAGCGCCACCAGCACGCTCCCGCCGAGCGCCACCAGCATACCCCGGCCCAAACCCAGCAACACACCGCAACCACCGTACCCTACTCCGACCGCCCTTGACCGCCCCAGCCCGACCGCCACCGATGCCCCCAAGCCGCCGGAGACGCCTACCCCGTTCATGCTCAAGCCGACGGCAACCCCTGTCCCACCCAGGTTCAAGCCAACGCCGACTCCTGCCCCGGCCGTGCCATCGCCGCCTCAAACCGGCATACTCCAGCCCCTCCCCAACCACCCAACGGTCACGCCACCCCATTCAACATTCAACTCATCACTTTCGTCGCAGCACCTGCCGCGCCAGGGCTAGCTCCTCCACGCTGAAGGTGCGCAGGACGAACAGTAGCGCAACGTAGAGCAGCGCCATCACTGCCGCAGCGGCTAGCGCGGGCAGGCCGAGCGCGAGCGTGGCCCAGACGCCCGCCGCACCGAGCGCCGCCGCCAGGGTGGGTCGCCAGGCGAGGGCGAACAGGTTGGGCATGGCGCTCAGTTCGGTCCGCGTCCAGAGGTAGAGCGGCACCAGCAGCACCAACTCGCTCGCCACCGTCACCCAGCTTGCTGCATACAGGCTGAACATGGGGATGAGGATGAGGTTGGCAACGATGTTGAAGGCAGCGACCAGCACGAAGGCGACCGTGATCAGCCGCTGGCGGTTGAGCGCAATCAGCACATACTGGGTCAGGCCGTTGAAGAAGCTGAAGGGCAGGAACAGGATCAGTATCTGCAAGGCCGCTGCCGCATCGGGCAGGTACTTGTCACCGGCGAACAGCCAGATGATCGGCCCACTGAGCAGCAGGGTGGCGGCCACGGCGGGCATCGCGATCAGCAGCAGCAGCTTGAGGGTGAGGGTATAGGCCCGCAGCAGCCCGTTGCGGGCGTCGGCAGCGTAGCGCGAGAGCAGTGGGAAGATGGCAAAGGTGAGGTTGGCGGTGATTAGCGGGAAGAAGTTGATGAACTTGTAGGCGGCATCGTAGCGGCCCAGCACTTCAGACGGATACTCAGCGCGCAGAATCTGGTAGTCCACCTTGAAGAACAGGTTCTGCAGCAGGCTGTTGAGCAACAGGGGCAGGGCAACCAGCAGCAGGCCGAAGGCGAAGCGGCGTTCGAACTCCAGATGCGGCCTCAGCAGAGCGCGGCGCATCCACACGAGCAGGATGGCGGCGGTTACGCTGTTGATCAACACCGGCGTAGCGCCCAGCACAATCAGCATCAGCGGGCTGGGCTGGTAGCTGTTCGCCAGCCAGACCAGCCCCAGTGCGCCCAGGCCGACCACGAACTTGACCGCCGCGGTGATAATCGTCACCAGCGCGGGGACGGTCATCCGCTCGTTGGCCTGGAACACGGCAGTGCAAGCGGCGGCCAGCGACCCCGGCAGCAGCGAGACGGCCAGCAGCAAGGTGGCGGCAATGATATAGGGGGCATTGTCTAGCTGGCTGCCGAGCAGCAGGCTGGGGTTGGGGATTAGCAGCAGGGCGAGCAGGAGGATAGTAAGCAGGCTGAGGCCGACGCGGAGCAGCATGGTGTTGCTGAAGTAGCGGTTGGCCTGCGCCGTATCGCGGGCGACATCGCGGATGAGCAGCACGTCGAGGCCCCAATTGGTAATCGTGCTGGCGTATAGCCAGATGCTGACCGCGAAGGCGTAATCCCCATTCAGCCCCGCCCAGATTATATGCAGCACCAGCAGCCCGTAGACGGTATCAATCGCCTTAGTCAACAGTTGGGCTAGCAGCGGGCTGACGCTGTTGCGGGCAACGCGGCGGGCGGTGCTTACACTCTCCGCTTCCGGGTTACTCTCCCTCCCCCCTTGTGGGGGAGGGTTGCTTATACTCTCCCTCCCCCACAAGGGAGGAAGGTTGCTTATACTCTCCCCTTGCGGGGGAGGGTTGCTCATATTTTCCCTCCCCTCTTGCGGGGGAGGGTTGGGGTGGGGGGTGGCGCTCATTTGACCACAATCAGCAGGATTAGGGCGATCAGCATCATCAGTGCAATGCTGCCGATGGTGAAGAAGCCGAGCAGCAGGATGAAGCGGCGGTCGGCNGGNTTNACCTGCTGCCGCTCGGTGGCTGGCAGTGGCCNGGGCAGCGCCTCCCGCTCTGCACCCCTAACCCCTCCTCCCCCGCTGGAGGGTTTCCTAATCTCCCCTCCCCCNCTGGGGGAGGGTTTCCTAATCTCCCCTCCCCCNCTGGGGGAGGGTTGGGGTGGGGGTTCGGGGGTGATGCGGATTTCTTCTTGCTCATCCATCGCCGCCAATTATAGCCGACGAGCGGCAAAAGCACAAAACGTAACCATGGATGTAGCGAAACACTCAGCTAGGGAGGGCGGTCAAAATTGCGATGAGGTAATCCCAAACACCTTGTTATAGCTGCCTTAGCGCAGCGCCAGGCACAGGTTGGATACTAAAAGAGCAATATAAGTGAAAAGGAGCGGAATAATGAACGCAATACAAAACAATAACCCAGAGCAAAGTCTGACCGAGTTTTTGGACCAGTGGGCCGCCGCTGAACTGCATGGCGATACCAGCGCGTTCGCGCGGATGCTGGCGGACGACTTTATCGCCATCGGGCCGCGCGGCTTCATGCTGAACCGCGATGCCTGGCTTGGTCGTTATGCTTCGGGCCTGAAGTACGAGGCACTCAACCTCGACGAGGCGCAGGTTCGCAGCTACGGCGATACCGCAGTGGTGACCGCACGTCAAATCCAGCAGGGAAAGTACGGCGAGCATGACTCTTCAGGGCAATTTCGCATTACGCTTATCCTGGTAAAGCAGCCGGGCGGCTGGATGCTGGCCGGCGAGCAACTCAGCCCTATAGCTGGTCAACCCTAATGGGGTGTCCCTGAAAATCCTTCTCGCTGCCAACGCTATTCAGTTTTGGCGTTGCGTAGCTGGGTTTCCAGCTTGC
>QHBQ01000516.1 GCA_003243865.1 Candidatus Chloroheliales bacterium
AGCCTACAAGGACAAATTGAAGTGCTCAGTTTGCCAGGCAGCGGCAAAGACAGCAACATCTACGACGAAACCCTCTCGCCGGACGGCAAGGAGCTTTACTACGAGACCATCACCTCAACGCAAGCTATGCCTCCAGCCGACCCCACAGACTCTGTTTTCCCTGAAATGAACGTAATCGAACGCTACGTTATTGCCAGCGGCAGCAGCACGGCAGTTGCTCGTGCGGCGGCTGGCGATTACTTCTCGGTTGGCGCGGGCAACTTTACGCTCTCCTCAGATGGCCGCGCCCTCCTCTACATCGAATCCAGGCCCACTTCTACTGGCGCTTACCAACCGGGGAGTGCTACAGTCTGGCGCGTAGATTTGAGCAGCAACAGCCAACCAGTCAAAATTATCGCTGGCCTGAACCGTCCCTTCCGCTTGAACTGGTGCAACAACAGCCTCTACTACTATGATAGTGAGGTTGGCTGGCACGGTTGGTATGGAATGGCTGCGGCGGGCGGCAAGCCAGTTAGGATCGCTGGCGAGATACTGGGCTGCGCTCCGTAAGGCTTACGGATAAGAAACGTTGCGCGCAAAGTAGGGGAAGCCGAAATCGCCGTAGACCGACACCCGAGGCATGACGAGGCGCTTGGCGTAGCTCTCATAGCGCCCGCCGCCGACGATAGTGGCGTTCGTGTAGCCTGCTGCGGCCACCGCCTTGATTACCCGCGCGTTGTATCCACCGTAGGGGTAGCAGAAACCCTTGACCGGATGACCCAGTCGCTTCTCCAGCTCGTTCTTCGCGCCTACCAGTTCGCGGGTCAGGGTTGCGTCGCTCTGGATGGTGAGCAGTTTGTGACTCCAGGTGTGGCTCTCAATGTCCATGCCCCCGGCGTCCAGTTCCTTGATCATATCCCAGGTCATGTAGTCGGCGGTACCAGGCGCGCTGGCGATGATGTAGAAGGTGGCCTTGAACCCGTATTGGCGCAGCACTGGTAGAGCGTTGTAGTATTGAGTTTTGTAACCGTCGTCGAAGGTAATCACTATTGGTTTGGTTGGCAGCGGCGGCACATAGCCACCATCGTGCCGCGCCTGTAGATGCTCGGCCAGTTGCGCCATGGTAATGGTGTGGTAACCGCCATCAGATAGGTATTTCATCTGCGCGCCGAACATTGCTGGGCTGACGCTCATCTCCACCATCATTCGCGACGCACCCGGCTTCACGCTCCAGATGCGGTGATACATCAGGATTGGCACGTTGATGACCTGACGATCGGGGTCAGCAGTCAGGGTAGACGGTGGCAAGGGAGGGTCGGCCAGCGCGGGCGAGAGGCTGGTTAGCATCATCAGTAGAGTTGCGACAAGCGCGAAAAAACGGCGTGTCGTCTTGTCCATGGCGCATTTCCTGTTCTGGACGCTTCGCCTTACCCTCATCCCAACCCTTCCTCAAGATGGGGATGAGCAGTTTAGCTTAATTCATCACCCATCACCCATTAGCGCGGCGGTTCACCTTGCCGACGGCGGCCTGGTCAAGCGGGCGGATGATCATCTCGTCAATGTCTACGTGGGGTGGGCGGCTGACGGCGAAGATGATGCACTCGGCGATGTCTTCGGGGGTGAGCGGCTGCAGCCCGGTGTAGACATTCTTTGCGCGCTGCTCATCGCCGCTGAAACGAACAATGCTGAATTCGGTCTCAGTCAGCCCTGGGGAGATGGCGGTGACGCGGATGGGCTGGCCCAGCAACTCCAGGCGCAGGGTTTGGGAGATGGCCAGCGCGGCGTGCTTGCTGGCGGCGTAGACGCTGCCACCTTCGTACACCTCGTGGGAGGCGACCGAAGTCAGGTTGATGATATGGCCGCCGCCCTGTTCCAGCATAATTGGCACCACCTTGCGGCTCATATAGAGCAGGCCCAGCACGTTGGTCTCGATCATCTCCTGCCAGGCGGCCAGGTCGCCCTCGGCGATGCGGTGCGTACCGCGGGCCAGGCCAGCGTTGTTGATCAGGATGTCAATGCGGCCCAGGTCCTGGTGGGCGGCCTCGACGAAGCGGTCAACTGAGGCGGGGTCGCGCACATCGAGGGCGGCGGTGAAGACGCGACCTGCGCCATGCTGCTCCAGCCCGTCGCTCATCTCTTCCAGGCGCTCGACCCGCCGCGCGCCCAGCGCCAGCTTGCCGCCCTCAGCGGCGAAGGCAAGCGCGGTGGCACGGCCAATCCCGCTGCTCGCCCCGCTGATCATTACTACCTTGCCCTTCAAGCTCGCCATCAATGTACCTCCTCGGCTTCATGTTCGTCTGCGCCCGCCATTTCGCGGAAGGTTTGCGGCAGGCTGACCGGGCGACCGGTGCGGGCGCTGACCAGGCAGGCGACCTGGTTCGCCTCGGCGACCAGTGTGCCGTCGGCCTTGTGTAGCCTAGCATGCATAGCGAAGCTGGCGTTGCCGACCCTGACGATGCTCATCTGCCCCACTACCCGCTCGGATAGGTGCAGCGGAGCGCGATAATCAATCTCGGTGCGCACCAGGGTGGGGTTCAGGCCCTGCTCGTTCAGTTCGCGGATGGGGATGGTGCGCTCCAGCAACTCCAGGCGCAAGTCCTCCAGCCAGCGCAGATAGACCAGGTTGCTGACCACCCCGGCGAAATCCACATCGTAACTCTTGACCACGAACTCCAGCGCACAACTGAGCATTGTTCCTCTATTCTAAACGCATCCCCGCCCGCGGCGGGGATGGTGGTGACGGATTAGTTGCAATCATAGCTTATTGCCCGCGTTGGTGTCAAGCGCACCGATTGACATGGGTGGGTCGCAAGTTATTGGGTAAGTGGCTGATCCGTAGGGGCGAGCCGTTGTTCGCCCTGCGTGCTTGCGACCCACCCGTAGAAAGTGATCGGTTTGACATAGCCTCGTATAGTTGTTAGAATCCAAATGAACGATTAGCAACTAACGCAAAGGAACCGGGCTTATGAACCTGTCGAACCCCAACCCGCCACGCATCTATATGGACAATGCTGCCACTACCGCGCTGTCGCTGGCGGTGCTTGAGGCGATGCTGCCCTATCTCAGCGACACGTTTGGCAACGCTTCGAGCATCCACGCTGAGGGCCGCGCCGCGCACGAGGGCTTGGAGCAGGCCCGCCGTGACGTTGCTGGCGCGCTGGGTTGCCGTGCGAAGGAGATTGTGTTCACCAGCGGCGGCACCGAGAGCGACAACCTGGCGCTGAA
>QHBQ01000441.1 GCA_003243865.1 Candidatus Chloroheliales bacterium
ATGGTGGCATTATTGTAAATAAAGCTGCCAAGCTGGAACAGGCTGTAGATCAACAGGCAAAAGAGGGCAAAGCTGGACAGCAGCACCACCCAGGCAATGAGGCGGTGGCGCTGGGCGGCGCGTGGCGAGGGTTGGGGTTTGGTTAGTTGCTCTACTGCGCTCAATGTCTTACCTCGAAAGCGTTGGGCGAGTGCCACCCGCCCCTACGACATCCCCTCGCCCCACCGGGGGAGAGGGTTAGGGTGAGGGGCGCGAGCGTGTGCCACCCATCCCCACAAAACATCAATGTCGCACCTCGAACTTGCTGAACTCGCCGAAGCTGCCCCACTCCACCTTTACATCGCGGACGCGGGCAGCGGGCGGGCCAGCGTGCAACTCGCGGAGCAGCGCGTCGAGGGCAGGGCGGGGACCGCTGGCGACGACCTCGACCTGGCCGCCATCCCCCCAGTCCTCTGCGCCAGGGAGGTTGCGCACGTAGCCGCTGAGGCCCAGGGCGCGGGCGTGGTCGGCGACAAACATCCGAAAGCCAACCCCATGCACCCGCCCGCTGATTATCGCCCGAAACTGCTCCGCCTCATTCATAACGAACGAGCCTCCGACGTGGTAACGAATGTTCGAGGGGTATTATACCAGATCCGAGCGGCGAAGACTCCTCCCCCTTTGGGGGAGACCGGGTGGGGGAGTACAAGTGGCGTGACACGCACCCACCCCCAGCCCCTCCCGGCGGGAGGGGAGTTTGTACACCCACCCTCAGCCCCTCTCGTTGGGAGGGGAGAATGAATGCTACTTGCGTTTGACGCTGGCAATGCGGGCGGCCCGCTGGGCGGCGTCGGCCTCGCGGTCGGCCACCTTGTAGTCGGCCAGGAAGGAGGCGCGTAGCGCGGTGAACTCACCAGCCATCAGCGCGGTTCGTATCTCCTTCGCCAGATTGACCATAAAGTGAACGTTGTGGATGCTGTTCAGGCGGTAGGCGAGCAGCTCCTCGGCGCGGTAGAGATGGTTGAGGTAGGCGAGCGAGAAGTTGCGGCAGGTGTAGCAGGTGCAGCCTTCCTCAATCGGACGGTCGGCCAGAGCGTAGCGGGTACTCTTGAGCGGGATGCGCCCCTGCCGCGTCAGCAGCGCGCCGTTGCGAGCCAGGCGGGTGGGCAGCACGCAGTCAAACATATCAATGCCGCGCGCCACGCACTCGAACAGGTCTTCGGGGCTGCCCACGCCCATCAGGTAGCGCGGCTTGTGCGCGGGAAGCAGCGGAGTGGTCTGCTCCAACACCACGTTCATCTGCTCCTTGCTCTCGCCGACACTGAGGCCGCCGACCGCGTAGCCGGGGAAGTTGAGTTCGGACAGCGCCTTTGCCGACTCGGCGCGCAGATCGAGGAAGGTTGCGCCCTGCACGATGCCGAACAGCATCGGGGCCTGGTTGGGCCAGTCGTCACGCTGCGCGCGCAATTCGTTGAAGGCAGCGAGGCACTGCGCCGCCCAGCGGTGGGTGCGGGCCAGCGCCTCCTGATTGTAGGCGTGGTCGCTGTCGCCGGGAGTACATTCGTCGAGCGTCATGATGATGTCCGCGCCTAGCAGCAGTTCGGTGCGCATAACGCTGGCGGGGCTGAAGGTGTGGCGGCTGCCGTCGAGATGGCTGCTGAAGATGACCCCATCATCGGTCAGCTTGCGGCGGTCGGCCAGGCTGAACACCTGGAAGCCGCCACTGTCGGTCAGCAGCGGCCCATCCCAACT
Source organism: Candidatus Chloroheliales bacterium (assembly GCA_003243865.1). Next base: position 1,732 of record QHBQ01000441.1, read on the forward strand.
CATGAAGCGGTGCAGGCCGCCGAGCGCAGCAATTGTCTCCGCGCCGGGGCGGAGGTAGAGATGGTAGGTGTTGGCAAGGATGATCTGAGCGCCAAGGTCGCGCAGGTCGCCGGGGGCCAGCGCCTTGACCGTCGCCTGGGTGCCAACCGGCATGAACACCGGGGTTTCAACCACCCCATGTGCGGTGCGCAGCGTACCCCAGCGGGCCATGCTGCCGCCCCCGTCGCTGCCTTGCAGGGTGAAGCCAATGTCGTCAGTCATAGCTTGATAAACAACGAAGCAGCCCACGGAAGATTGCTCCGGGGCTGCTGCCTGGCCTTGCGGCCATAAGTAAGGGGCTTTGGGGATTAGGCCCCTGTTGATTGCTTAGTAGTTGTCCTGGTAGCCATTGCCCTGCTGGTTGTCGTAGCTGCCCTGCGGCGCTGCGCCCACCGGCGTAACGTTGACTGCCTGCTGGCCCTTCGGCCCTTGCACCAGTTCGAACTCGACCGCCTGACCCTCGGCAAGGGTCTTGAAACCGTTGCTCTGGATGGCAGAGTAATGAACGAACACGTCGCCGCCGTTCGGCTGGCTGATGAACCCGTAGCCCTTGGCGTCGTTGAACCACTTAACTGTACCTGTAATCCGCATGGGTGTAATGCCTTTTCCTTTCGTAATAAAAACGTACGACCGTCTGCCGCCATAGCGAGGCTACGGAAGAACCAGTTGACCCAGTTTCGCCCAGGGTTGGAGGGTTCATAACATGGTCACGGGCTTTGCGGCAGCAAAGCGAGTAAATCGCAGCGGGAATAGGGGCCGGAGTATGGGGGTATTGATTGCCCTGCAACTTGCCTTACCCAAATCTACAATCTTACTGCTTCG
>QHBQ01000073.1 GCA_003243865.1 Candidatus Chloroheliales bacterium
AACTGGATCATCGGCCACACCGACCGCTTCAAGGCCGCTGTCACCCAGCGCAGCCTCAGCAACCTGGTCAGCTTCTGGGGTACCACCGATGCGGGCGTCTACTTCGGCGACGCCGAGTTCCCCGGCCACCCCTTCGACGGCGACAACATCCAGTTCTACATCGAGAAGTCGCCGATTACCTACGTCAGCCGCATGAATACGCCGCTGCTAATTCTTCACAGTGAGAAGGACTACCGCTGCATGATCGAGCAGGCCGAACAGCTATTCATCGCCCTCAAGCAGCGGCACAAGGATGTGCAGATGGTGCGCTTCCCCAACGAGTCGCACGGCCTCTCACGCATGGGCCAGCCCCGCCACCGCATCGAGCGCCTGGAGCGCATCATCGGCTGGTTTGACGCGAAGCTATGAGTTGAAAGTTGAAAGTGGAAAGTAGAAAGTAGGGGCGGGTTGCACTCGCCCAGGTCAAGCGCGTCAATGCCAATCGTAACTACGCAGCTTGAGCAATAAAGCCCCTCCCCCACAAGGGGAGGTTGGGAGAGGGTCCGTGAGGTGAGAGGAGAATACGCATGAACTTGTTGGTAACCGGCGGGGCTGGCTTCATTGGCTCCAACTTCATCCGCTACTGGCTGGAGCAGTACCCAGCTGATAAGGTTGTTAACCTTGATTTGCTCACCTACGCTGGCAACCTTGCCAACCTGGATGATGTGGTCAGCCGCTTCGCCGACCGCTACGCCTTCGCCCGCGGCGACATCGGCAACGTTGACCTGGTGGAACACCTGCTGGCAGAGTACAAGATTGATGCGGTAGTCAACTTTGCGGCGGAGACTCACAACAGCCGGGCGGTGCTTGACCCGGCCTCCTTCTTCCGCACCAACGTACTAGGTACACAAGGTTTGATGGAGGCGTGCCGAAGGCAGAAGGTCGCTCGCATCCACCATGTGAGTACCTGCGAGGTCTTCGGCGACCTCGACCTGGATAGCGCCGACAGCTTCAGTGAAGAGCATCCCTACCGTCCACGCACGCCATACAACGCAGCTAAGGCGGGTAGTGACTTCGTGGTGCGTAGCTACCATGAAACCTTCGGCTTGCCTGTCACTATTTCCACCTGCTCCAACAATTTTGGCCCCTACCAGTTTCCAGAGAAGCTAATCCCCCTGTTCACCACCAACGCGATCGACGATCTGCCTCTGCCGCTATACCGTAGCAGCGTCAACCGCCGCGAGTGGCTCTACGTTAGCGACCATTGCCGCGCCATTGACCTGATCCTCAACCGCGGGCGGATTGGCGAACTCTACAACATCGGCAGTGGGGTGGAGCAGAGCGTCGAGCAGATTACCGACCGCGTTTTGGCGCTGCTGGGCAAACCGTCAAGCCTGAAGACCTATGTACCTGACCGGCCTGGCCATGACCGCCGCTATCTGTTGAATAGCAGTAAGATACGCCGCGAACTTGGCTGGCAGCCAGAGGTGGACTTCGATGAGGGAATGCGCCTGACTGTCAGCTGGTACGCTACCAACGAGGATTGGTGGCGCCCCTTGAAGGAACGTCTCGCCGTGCAGGAAGGTAGCTGGGTAGGCTTATACATTCATCTGCTAAAGGAGAACCCAATCGTGGCTGACAACAGCAGCAAACGCCGTTTCGCCCCTGAAGACATATACCGGATGCGCACCGCCGCCGACCCGCACATCGCGCCGGACGGCAAGCTGGTAGCGATGGTGGTGACGACTACCGACCGCGCCGCCAACCGCTTCCGCGCCAACATCTGGGGCGTGTCGCTGGACGGCGAGCCGCCCCGCCGCCTCACCGCTGGGCAGAAGGCCGACAGCCATCCGCGCTGGTCTGCCGATGGGCGGCTGGCGTTCATCTCCGACCGTGGTCGCGAACACGAGGCCGAGGAGGCGGGCGGCGGTGGCAAGTCGCAGATCTGGCTGCTCGATATGAACGGCGCGGAGGCCCGCCAGCTTACCTTCATCCGCGAGGGGGTGTCGGGCTTCGCCTGGTCGCCCGACGGCAAGCGCATCGCCTTCATCGCCGAGGTAGAGGAACCGGCGCTGGTAGAGGCCGAGGACAGCATCCGCAAGCTGGGCGCGAAGATGCTCAGTTTCACTGCGCCAATCGAGGCCGCGCTCGCGGAAGAACCCGCCCCGCCCACCGACAGCAGTGGGGTGCCTGGGATGGAAGGCGGCGAGGAGCGGGTGGTGGTGCAGCCGGTCGGCGAGGAGCCGGGGCTGGGCGAGGAGGAGAAGGTCGAGGCGAACAAGTCAAAGGTAATTACCCGCCTGCACTACAAGTTCGATGGTGCGGGCATCTACGAAACCAAGCGTAGCCACATCTTCGTGATTGATGTGCCGCCCGCCAGCCAGTTCGACTTCGAGGCGATTTTCAGCGAACAGGATGCAATCGGCAAGCCCAAGCCGAAGGACAAGGATAAAAAGGACGAGGGAGCCGACAAGAACCTGAACGAGCGGCTGAAGAAGGCGAAGGAGCGCGACCCCCGCGATCGCTCCCGCCAGCTTACCTTTGGCGACTACGACGACGCCGAGCCGACCTGGACCCACGATGGCCGCCTCATCTTCGTCAGCAACCGACTGGAAGATCGCGACCGCCGTACCTCGATGAGCGACCTGTTCATCGTGGACACCGCCAACCTTGC
>QHBQ01000421.1 GCA_003243865.1 Candidatus Chloroheliales bacterium
ATTAGCGACTCGCTTGACGAACTGGAGCAACTCGCCGCCACCGCCAACGTGGATGTGGTCGGGGTCGTCACCCAGAAGCTGGACAACCCCAATCCCGCCACCTTCGTCGGCAAGGGCAAGCTGGAGGAAATCGTCGCCCTCAGTGAGCAGCTTGGCGTGGATGTGGTTATCTTCGACGAGGAACTCTCTCCCGGCCAGCTACGTAACCTGGAGGCGCAGCTAAACGTTAAAGTAATAGACCGCACCGCGCTGATCCTGGACATATTTGCCACCCGCGCGCAAACCCGCGAGGGCCGCTTGCAGGTCGAACTGGCGCAGATGGAGTACCGCCTGCCGCGCCTGACCCGCATGTGGACCCACCTGGCCCGCCAGGGCAGCGGCGCATCGGGCGCCGGTGTGGGGTTGCGCGGCCCCGGCGAGACTCAGCTTGAGGTTGACCGCCGCGACGCCCGCACTCGCATTGCCCACATCAAGCATGAGCTTGAGGATGTTCACGCCCACCGCGAACTCTATCGCCAGCGCCGCAAGCGCGAGGGGTCGCCGGTCGTTGCCATCGTCGGCTACACCAATGCGGGCAAGAGTACCCTGCTCAACGCATTGACCGCCGCCGAGGTGTTGACCGAGGACAAGCTGTTTGCCACCCTCGACCCCACCACCCGCCAGCTTGACCTGCCCAATGGTAGGCAGGCGCTGATCACCGATACGGTCGGCTTCATCCAGCGCCTGCCCACTACCCTGGTCGCCGCCTTCCGCGCCACGCTGGAGGAGATTGGCGAGGCTGACATCCTGCTCCATGTCCTCGACATCACCCATCCCAACGCTCAGGAGCAGGCGGAAACCGTCAATCAGGTGCTGAAGGAACTCGGCATGGGCGACAAGCCGCGCGTGGTGGCGCTGAACAAGATTGACCTGCTCGACCTGCCCGCCGACACTTCCAACTTCAGCAAGCAGATCACCGACGACCTCGGCCTGCCTGCTGACTACATCCCGATCAGCGCGGCAACTGGCATCGGCCTCGACCGGCTGCGGACGGCGCTTGCCATCGAACTTGACCGCCAGTTGCTCGACCTGCGCGTCACCATCCCCTATCGGAGTAGCGACCTGGTTGCCCTCTTTCATGAAAAGGGCCGCGTCCTCAACGAAGAATACACCGACAACGGTACCAAGATCACTGGCAAGCTGCCCACTCGCTACTCCGCCCAGTTCGAGCCATATCGCAACTAGCGCGCTTGCAGATTGTGGATTGGGGCTGGTAGTTGGGTGCGATGCCCAGGGGCGCAGGGAACACTGCCTTGCGCCCCTGAAAATTAATGTGACTAGAAACCTCAACCTCTCATGACCCCACTCAAAACTCAAAACTCAAAACTCAAAACCCTGCTCCTCCTCCTCGTTATCGTCATGAGCCTGGCGGCCTGCAACCTCAACCCCGCTGTGCCGACCCCTACGCCGCCCGCCCCGGCCTTCGCTACGGCTACCGCGCTCGCCAATGCTGATGCCACGCTAACGGCGACCGGCACGCTCACCCCGACCGAAACGACTTCTCCCTATCCGACCTCGACCCCGATTACCCTGGCGCAGCCGACAATTACGCCAATCCCGCCCAGCGCCACGCCAGTGCCGCCCAGCGCCACGCGCATTCCGCCCAGCGCCACGCGCATTCCGCCCAGCGCCACGCGCATTCCGCCCAGCGCTACACCAGTTCCGCCGCCCAGCGCTACGCCGCTGCCGCCCAGTAACACGCCGCTGCCGCCCATGCCGCCGAGCGCTACGCCGATTCCGCCACCCCCACCGCGCCCCCGCCCCACGCCAACAGATGAGGGTGGGGGGCATCCTTATGCCAAACCTACGAAGGGGCCAAAGCCGCAGCCAACTGCTATCCCGCCACTTGCGACCACCACCCTGCCAGCGGCCAGCCCGCCGCTGGTAGCCGCAACCAAAAGCCCTTCCGCCGCCAGCGCGTGGCTCACCGCTAGCACGCCCCACTACACCTTCTACTACCTGTCCAACACTCCGGCGCAGCGTGACCTGAGCAAGCTGGAGGGCTGGGCCGAGCAGGGGCTGAAGATTGTTTCTGCCAAGGCGGAGATTACCCCCAGCGTGCAGATGAAGATCTACCTGGTGCCGCGCATCTTCTGGCAGAGCGGCGCCGCCTATGGGCAGGAGATCCTGATTGCTTACCCGCAGCGCAACTATACTTCGGTGGAGGTGCCGCTGGCGTTTCAGCACGAGACCACCCACGCGCTGGCGGCACTGATTGTGCATGAGCGCAACGTCGGTGGGCTGCTCGGTGAAGGATTCGCGGTGTGGGCCACCGGCGGCCACTACCACCACGAAGACCTGCTGGCCCTGGCTTCCACCCTGACCGCTGAGAACCAGAACTACTACATCCCGCTGGCCGCGCTGAGTAAGGACTTCTATGGCGCGCAGCACGAGATCGCCTACCTGGAAGGCGGCGCTTACGACACCTGGCTGATCAACACCTACGGCCTGCCCAAGTTCAAGCAGTATTTCGACCAGCCGGACAACCCGCTTCCCATCCTGGGCAAGAGCAACGCCCAGCTAGAGGCCGCCTGGCTAGCTGCGCTCAAGGCGACTCCGCACAGTGCCGCCGATGTCCGTTACGTGCAGCTTCAGGTGCGCTACTACGACGTGATGCGCGTGTATGAGACTAACAAGGATCCCGACGCCCGCTACCTACCCGCAGAGTCGCCTTCAACCTGGACCACCACCATTCTCAGTCACTTCCTCGCCCCGGCCAGCAGCCTGCTCAACATCGAACTCGAAGACAAGCTGATCGCAGCCGGTAATGCCATCGTCAGCCGTGACCTGGACACCGCCGCGGCGCTGCTCGACCAAGTGGCTAGCGCTTCGGCGACGAACTTATACCAAATGGTTCTGGTGACGCTGTAAATTGTGCCGGGGCGGACGCAGTCCGCCCCTACGTAAATAATTCATTACCCACTGGAATTGGTATTTACCAAATGGTTCTGGTGACGTTGTAAATTGTGCCAGGGCGTGCGCCACACGCCTCTACATTCTCTCAACAAAAACAGGGGCGCACGTCAGTGCGCCCCTACATCTTTAATCTTTAATCTCACTTGAAGAACAATCCGAACCAGCGTTGCCAGTTGGCCTGGGGCGGCGCGGCGCTCTTTGTGCTGGGGGCAGGGGGCTGGGTGCTGCTGTGACCGTTCGGTGAGGGCGTTGGCCCTACGACTAGGCCGATTATTTGGTCGGGTTTGCGCAGGTTCAGGCTCTCGCGGGCGGCAAGCTCCACGTAGCCATCCGACTGGTAGTATTGCTGCTCCTCCTTCAGCCGCGCGTTGCTCTGCAACAGGTCGGCATTTTGCTGCAGTTCGGCGCTGACTTCGGTGCTGAGTTGCTGCCCATGCACCACCTCTTTGGCGAAGCCGACCACGAAGTAGGCACCGATCGCCAACACGATTAGCATCGCAAAGGTGGCCGACGAGCGACGAAAGCGCCGTTCGGTGGCAATCATAACATATTCGATGAACCTGCTAACTCGTTTTAGCAAGATTGCGCCTCCCACCCGCGCCACCTGCACACGGCGAACGGCCATTCGCCCCTACAATGGATAATCTACAATCTACAGTCCATCATCTATAATCTATAGTTGCGGCCATTGCTTGTGCCAGTCGGTAGCCTGCTCGTAGGCGTAGGCGACCTTGAGGATAGCAGCCTCGCCTAGCACCGGCCCCTGCAAGTGCAGGCCAACTGGCAAACTGTTGCTGAACCCGCAGGGCACGCTGATGCCGCAGATGCCCGCCAGGTTGCCAGGGATGGTGTAGACATCGTTCAGGTACATGGTCAGCGGGTCGGCCATCTTCTCGCCAATCTTGAATGCAGTTGTTGGCGTGACCGGCCCGGCGATTACGTCTACCTGCTTAAAGACTTCTTCGTAGTCGCGCTTGATCAGGGTGCGCACCTGCTGCGCCTTCAGGTAATAAGCGTCGTAGTAACCGGCGCTCAGGGCGTAGGTGCCAAGCATGATGCGGCGTTTGACCTCGGCACCAAAGCCCTGCTCACGGGTTTGCATATAGCTGTCGAGGATGCTGGCGGCGGGCTGGGAGTAGCCGTACTTTACCCCATCATAGCGGGCCAGGTTGGCGCTGGCTTCAGCGGGGGCGATAATGTAGTAGGCGGCCAGGCCATAGTCGGTGTGCGGCAGCGACACCTCGACGATGTCCGCGCCCAGCGCCTCAAGCTGCTTGATTGCCGCCTCCACCGCTGCCTTTACCCCTGTTTCCAGCCCCGCGACAAAGTATTGGTGAGCAAACCCCACGCGCACGCCGCGCAAGTCGCCGCCCAGTTCCTCTGTATAATGCGGCACCGGCGCGTCGAGCGAGGTCGAGTCGCAGGGGTCGTGACCGGCGATCTGCTCCATCACCAGCGCCGCGTCGCGCACGTCCCTGGTCAGCGGGCCGATTTGGTCGAGCGAGCTGCCGAACGCAATCAGACCATAGCGCGACACCCGCCCGTAGCTGGGCTTGAGGCCGACACAGCCAACGAACGCAGCGGGCTGGCGGATGCTGCCGCCGGTATCGCTGCCCAGCGCGTAGAGTGCCTCGCGAGCCGCGGTTGCCGCCGCCGAGCCGCCGCTGCTGCCGCCCGGCACGCGGCTCACATCCCACGGGTTGTGGGCTGGGCCGTAGGCAGAGTTCTCGTTCGACGAACCCATCGCAAACTCATCCATGTTCGCCTTGCCCAGCAGCACTGCGCCGACGCTGCGCAGCTTGCCCGCCACTGTCGCGCTGTAGGGTGGGATGTAGCGGCGCCGGTCGTCGCCACCGAGGATGCGCGAACCGGCGGTGGTTGCCACTCCTTCGGTGACGATCACGTCCTTGAGCGCCATCGGCACGCCGCAGAGGGGGCTGTTCGCCTCACCAGCTTTGAAGGCCAGGTCGGCGGCCTCGGCTTGCTGCAGCGCGGGGTGCGCGGTGACGATGATGAAGGCGTTCAGCTTCGGCTCCAGCCGAGTGATGCGCTCCAGGCAGGCGCGGGTTAGTTCCTGGCTCGATAGCTCACGCCGCGCCAGCAGCGCCGCCGCCTCGTGGATGGTCAGGTCGTAGAGTTCGTCGGTCGCACTTGACATAATTATACACCACTTTTCTGATAATGCAATAGCTGAGGCTGACGAATTGCTAACGTAACAGGGGGCGAACAACGGTTCGCCCCTACAGAGCGCTAGCAATACCGAGGGCGAACAACGGTTCGCCCCTACAGAACCCTATACCTTCAACTTTCAACTTCGGCTTCACCAATGGCGTCGAGGATTACCCCCACCCTGATGTAGTCGCCGACGCGCTGTGGCGCGTTTGCCAGCGCCTGCTCCCGCGGCAGCGATGGCAGCGCGAGGTCAGGGCGCAGCACGTTCTGGTTGACGCTCAACGCAGTGGGTGGCACCTCCGAGGTATCCACCTGGTTCAGTTTCTCAATGTATCCGAGCACGGCGGATAGTTGCTCCGCCATCACATCAATCTCCGCCTCGCTCATCCCCAGCCGCGCCAGGTAGGCGACATGGGCGACTTCTTCCCTGGTCAACGCCATAGTTTCACCCTCACCTTCGACTTCAGCAGGGCGCACGTCAGTGCGCCCCTACGGAAACAGGTTCAATCACCTGCGCAGCTGCGTAACTCCTATATGTTCTATCATCCCGCGCACCCCCACCCAACCTCTCCCACTGGGCTAATCCTTACCCATAAGTTATGGTGGCAAGAATGTAGTCAAGTCGAAGGGTTCCGGGGGTTGGGGGCGCAGCCCCATAGCTGCCCTATTTTAATGCTCATCGTAAGCCGTCTTAGCTACACCCGCAACGAGGGATGGCGAGGATAAACCCTTCGATAAGTATTAGTGCGCTGCACCGACGGGGCTACGCCCCCAGCCCCCGGAACTGATCAAGCCGCCTACCATCTTGCACCATCCTGCCATTACGATACTTGTGGGTAAGGATTAGCCC
>QHBQ01000181.1 GCA_003243865.1 Candidatus Chloroheliales bacterium
TAAAAAGCAGTGACTCATTGAACCGCCAGCGGGCAAACAGGGTATATCAGTGTAAGCAGACACGATTCTGGTTGTTGGGCAAAACTAAGCGCCAAAGACGTGGTGAATTGGTCAATCCGTCGCGCCCGTTTCAGCGTATTTGACAATATAAAGTGGTTCTGCTAGACTTGCAATACTCGAACGTAGTTGCCAGAGCTGCTCATCAACCAGATTAACCAAACCCAGTCGCTCAAGCGCAGGGCTACCAGCCGCAAGGAGGAGATGCAGGATGACTACTTATCTGATCCGCCGAAGTCTTCAGGGCCTGTTGGTCTTGATCTTCACCTCGTTCCTGATTTACCTAATGTTGAACCTGACCCCTGACGGGCCAATCGCCGACGTGCGGCAGGCCAACGACAAGAACCCCCTCGTACACCAGGCGAAGATCAGAGCGGCCGAACACCGCTACGGCCTGGATAAGGACGTGTTTACCCGCTACCTTTTCTGGCTCTATAACTGGGACCCCCAGACCGATAACGACCCTGCCTATCTGCGCAACCAGCTAGCCGCCGACCAGGCGGAACTGCCGACCGTCACCGACGCCGCTCGCAAGGCTACGTTGGATGCGGAGATAGCCACCCTGCCTGCGAAGATCAGCGCCGCCGATAAGTCGCTGGCGTCCTGTAGCAACATCTTCGATTTCAACAATCTCGGTGCCTGCCTCAGCATACCCCGCAACGGTGGTATCCTCACCTTCGAGTGGGGTAAATCCTGGAAGGTGGCGACTGGGCAACCGGTACTCACACTCATCTTCGGGCAAGGCGCTTATACCGACTCCGCCACCGGCAACTATCACGCATCGGAGCACTGGCGCAGCCCGCTTGCCAACACCATCGTGCTGTTGGGCCTGTCCTTGCTGATCTCGCTGCTGATTGCCTTCCCCATCGGCGTCTACTCGGCGGTGAAGCAATACTCGGCTGCCGATTATGCCCTCACCCTGTTTAGCTTCTTCGGCATCTCGATGCCCACCTTCTGGTTTGGGCTGATTCTCTACCTGCTGCTGGGCATCCAATTCAAGGCATGGCATGACGCGGGCGCAACCTGGCTGCCCTACCTGCCGACTGGCGGCGTNGTGGACGATGTGTCCAACACCACACAGTATAGCGACATCGGGATGCGCGCCAAACACCTGATCATGCCGGTCGTCGTGNTGTCGCTCGCCTCGGTGGCAGGCTGGAGCCGCTTCCTGCGNGCCAGTATGCTNGAGGTGCTGCGCCAGGATTACGTGCGCACCGCCTGGGCCAAGGGGCTGAAGCAGCGCACCGTCATCCTCAAGCACGCGCTGCGCAACGCGCTCATCCCCCAAGTCACCCTCATTGCCCTGGCAATCCCGGTGCTGTTCGGCGGCGCGATTATCACCGAACGCATCTTCAACTATGGAGGGATGGGAACGCTCTACTTCAGAGCGGTCCTTGCCGACGACTGGCCGCTGATGATGGCAATCCTGATTATCACCTCCTTCCTGGTAGTGATCAGTAACATAATTGCCGACGTCGCTTACGCGGTAGTTGACCCCCGCATCAGATACTCATAGGCAGGAACTCTACGCTAAGAAAGTGTTTAAGGAGGTTTGAGATGGCCGTAGCAACGACACTTGACCGCGAACAGATCTCAACCGCAAAGGAGGAGACCCAGCTATCGGTAATCTGGCGGCGCTTCCGCAAGCACAAGCTGGCGGTGGTCGGGCTGGGGATTCTCTGTACGTTGGGAGCGCTGGCGTTGACCGCGCAGTTTTGGACTCCCTACGACCCGACCGTGCCTGGCTTCAACGCCGGAGTGCAGAGCTTTGCCAGCCCTGGTTACGTCAACCCGAACAATGGCAACGTCTATATCATGGGTACCGACAACATTGGCCGCGATGTCCTCAGTCGCCTCGCCTATGGCGGGCAGGTCTCGCTGTCGGTCGGCCTGCTCTGCACCCTACTGGTCGCGATGATTGGCACCATCGTCGGCTCAATCGCGGGCTTCTTCGGCGGCTTCGTTGACGCCTTGCTGATGCGCATTGTTGACCTCGTCCTCTCGCTGCCGTTCCTGCCGATGCTGCTCGCCTTGAGCGTCGTGCTAGGACCAGGCTATTGGACAATCGTCATCATCCTGACTCTGTTTGGCTGGCCGGGAACCAGCCGCCTGGTACGCGGCTCGGTGCTGTCGCTGCGTAACCTCGACTTCGTGGAGGCGACGCGGGCGCTGGGTGCCAGCAACACGCGCATCATCACCCGCCACCTGCTGCCCAACTCACTGGCCCCTATCATCGTGGATGCCACTCTCAACGTCGGCGGCTTCATAGTCGCCGAGTCGTCGGTCAGCTTCCTCGGCTTCGGCATCAGCGAGCCAACCTCCAGTTGGGGCAACATCCTCGCGGGTCTTGAAGATGTCGCCCGCCAGGCCCCCTTGCAGCTAATCTGGCCCGGCCTGCTCATCTTCCTGACCGTGCTTTCGATTAACTTCATCGGCGATGCTCTGCGCGACGCGCTCGACCCTCGCCTCAAGATGTAGCTATTCCGCAGCTGGCAGGACAACGCAAACAGAATTGTAGGGGCGAACGATGGTTCGCCCCCGCCAACTTTGAAACAGTTGACTAATCAGCGCTCGCACGTTATAATGCTGACCATCCACTGNTTAGCGCGTTGAATTATTGTTGATTCGAACCGGGGTGCAGGCNNACGCTTGCAGCGGGAGGGAAGGAGNAAACATCTGGACGGGATAGAGAATGCAAACGACGGCGCAACCAGCGTGAAGACCNACCTGGCAGACGATGGGACGGGAGTAGCGGTGAAGGCCGCTGCGACAGGCGCTGGCGCTGGCCCAGCCAGTGATGAGCTGCTCAGGGTAGAGGGCCTCAAAACCTACTTCTATACCGAGGATGGCATCGTCAAGGCGGTGGATGGGATTGATTTCTCGCTGCGGCGTGGTGAGGTGCTGGGCATTGCGGGTGAGAGCGGCTGTGGCAAGAGCGTCACTGCGCTTTCGATCATGCGCCTGATCAGCCAGCCCGGCAAGATCGTTGGCGGCCATATCTGGTTTGACGGCAAGGATCTGGCAAGTACCAGCGAAGATGCGATGACCCATATCCGCGGCAACCGCATCTCGATGATCTTCCAGCAGCCAACTAGTTGCCTTAACCCGGTGTTCAAGGTCGGCGACCAGATCGTGGAGGTGCTAAAGGTTCACAAACGGATGAGCGATCGCGCGGCTAAGGATCGGGCCGTCGAGTTGCTGACGATGGTCGGTATCCCCTCGGCGAAGAAGCGGTTCGACAGCTACCCGCACGAAATGTCCGGCGGGATGTGCCAGCGCGTAATGATCGCGATGGGCCTGGCGAACGANCCGGAGCTACTGATTGCCGACGAGCCAACCACNGCGCTCGATGTGACCATCCAGGCNCAAATCCTGGAACTAATGAAAGCGCTGAAGAAGGACATCAACACNGCGATTATCCTNATTACCCACGACCTGGGGGTAATGGCGGAGATGGCCGAGCGGATGGTGATCATGTANGCAGGCAAGGTGGTGGAGCAGACCGACACCAACAGCCTGTACGAGAGTCCCAAGCACCCCTACACCCAGGGGTTGCTCGCCTCGATCCCGGTGCTGGGCCAGGTGCGTGAGCGGCTGGAGGTTATCCCCGGCACGGTGCCAAGCCTGCGCAACCTGCCGCCGGGCTGCCGCTTCGCGGCCCGCTGCCCGCGCCAGATGCCGGTTTGCGTTGACGAAGAGCCAGACCTGCTTAAGGTGCATGAGCGTTCGGTGCGCTGCTGGCTCTACCACCCGGCGATTGACCCCGACCCTGCGGCCAGCGAAGCGCAGACTCTGGACAAACTCAACACCTACCGTCAGAACCGGCAGGAGCCACCGGCCACTGCCCTCGCTGCCAGCAAATAACGCCGAGAATCAGGAGCAGATATGGCAACCGATGTGAACAATGTTAATCAACTGGACGACCGCGAACCGGCGGACGCGATAAAGCCGAGCGAGGATGGCACCGCCACACCGGTGCAGCGGACGACTGGCGTCGGCGGCGGCGTCACTGGCGAGAGTACCGACTATATCATGAGCGTGCAGGACCTGAAGAAATACTTCCCGGTGCGGGGCGGCGTAATGCAACGGGTAGTCGGCCAGGTCAAGGCGGTGGATGGCGTCAACTTCGATGTGCGCCGTGGCGAGACGCTCGGCATCGTCGGTGAGAGCGGCTGCGGCAAGACGACCGTGGGCCGCACCGTGCTGCGCCTGCTCAACCCCACCGGCGGCAAGGTGATATTCGAGGGGCGCGACATTATGTCGCTCGATGCTGGCGAAATGAAGCACGCCCGTCGCAATATGCAGATCATCTTCCAGGACCCCTATAGCTCGCTTGACCCGCGCGTGCCAATCGGTCAGAGCGTCGGTGAGGGCCTGCTGATCCATGGGTTTAGCAAGGAAGAACGCGAACAGACCGTGCGCGATATGCTCAAGCGCGTCGGCCTCCACCCCGAACACGCCCGTCGCTATCCGCACGAGTTCAGCGGCGGCCAGCGCCAGCGCATTGGCATTGCCCGCGCTCTGACCATGCACCCCAGCTTCATCGTCGCCGACGAACCGGTCTCCGCGCTCGATGTGTCAATCCAGAGCCAGGTGCTGAACATCCTCAAGGATTTGCAGCGCGAGTTCAAGCTGACCTACCTGTTTATCGCCCACAACCTCAGCGTGGTTGAACACATTAGCGACCGTGTCGGTGTGATGTACCTGGGCAAGATGGCTGAGTTGGCCGACCGCGACGAGTTGTTCAACAATCCGCGCCATCCCTACACCCAGGCGCTGCTCTCGGCGATCCCCATCCCCGATCCGCGCATCCGCCGCGACCGTATCATCCTGAAGGGCGACGTACCCAGCCCGCTCAACCCGCCCAGTGGCTGCCGCTTTCATACCCGCTGCTGGCTGGCGCAGCAGATCTGCTCCGATCAGGAACCCGAGTGGCGCGACATCGGCAGCGAAAACGGCACCGCCCACCCCCACCTCGTTGCCTGCCACTTCGCCGAGCAGACCAAGGTCAAGGGCCTCGCCGCCGAAATCAAGGAGCAGCTTGGCGTTGACGCTCAGGTGTAAG
>QHBQ01000390.1 GCA_003243865.1 Candidatus Chloroheliales bacterium
TCTACGCCGACACGCGCAAGGGCCGCCGCCCCAGCTTCATAGACGCCGCCCCACCGCTCGTTGCTGCGCCGCTAGTCGAGCAGTTCGTCGCGGCGGTCAGCGCACATGGCCTACGGGTCGCCACCGGCCAGTTCCAGGCCGAGATGCTGGTCGAAATCCACAACGACGGACCTTTCACCATCGTGATAAGTGATGATGAATGAACTTACCTGGCAAGTGGCAGTGAAGCAGACAGTGCAGCGCACCGTGCTGGTGGTGTTGAGCGTGGCGATCGCGTTGACCCTGCTGCTGGCGACGCTGCCAACAATTGCCGCCGTGCTGCTCACCACCTTCTACGGCCTCTACGTGCTGGTGCCGTACCTGTTGCCGGTGCGCTATCGGCTGAACGCCGCCGGGGTGCGCTGGGGGCAGGGGCTGGACAGTCACTTCCGCCCCTGGGACAGCTTCAAGGTCTATCGCCTGCAGCCGGGCGGCATCGAACTGAGCGCCTACAGCCGCCGCGATGGGCCAGTGCCAGCGCTCAACAACTATCGCGCCGTCTTCCTCCCCTACGGCAGCCTGCCGCCCACCGACCTCGAAGCGGCGATTGCCACCCATCTTCCCCTCGACGTGTAGGGATTAAGGATTAAGGATTAAAGATGAAGGCGGTGTTACATCTTCTTTAATCCTTAATCCCCTATCATCTTGACATAATCTTGGCAATTTTGGCTATTATGTGGCTAAAGCACTTGACGTAACGTTGCGATGGTAATATACTGTACACGAGGCCAATCATGTTCTAATCTGCTGGCTCTGGCATTGACGCAGGATGGGGGCAATGTTTAACAAACAGCAAGGCAGAGAACGAGTGGAAGCGCCGGTCAGCGCCGAGGATATTGCGGCAGTGGACAAGCTGGCGACCAGCGTGGACAAGTGGGGAATGAACGCCCCGGCGTTGCTGCTGCTGACCATCGGCAAACCGCTTGGCTTCTTCGGCGCGCAACTGCTCTACGTCGGCGGGCCGCTGCTGCGGCTGCTTGGCGCCACCACCGGCAAGCCGCTTGCCGCCCGCGCCACCAGCCTCGCCCAACTGCTGGAGAACCCCGCCGCGCTCGAACAGCTCACCGCCCGCCTGGAGCAGGGGGAGAAGCGATAGAGTATGAGTAGCCCAGGCAATCAGTTCTTTACCTTCGTCTATGGCAACAGCGAGATCGCTATCTTCGCCCTGCTCGCCGTTTTTCTGTTCTTCTTTCTCTTGTTTCTTATTTTGTCACGAAGGCACAAGCTGTGGCCGCTACGCGAATTGGCTCCTTACCAGCACATCAGGGGCGCGATTGGTCGCGCCGCCGAACTGGGCAAAGGGGTGCATTTCAGCCCCGGCTCCGGCGATCTGGCCCAGGGAGTCCATCCGGTCGAGACCCTGGCCGGGCTGACCATCGGCGAGGCGGTAGCGCGACAGGCGGCGCATAATGGGGCGCGGCTGGTGACTACCACTAACGGGCCGGTTGCCTATGCGGTGGCCGATAACGCGATGGCGCGCGGCTACGCCAATGTCGGGCGGCTGGCGGATTACAATCCAGAGGACACTCGCTTCATCACCCAGGGCCAGAGCGATAGTCTGCCCTATCTGGTCGGCGCTGCCGATGTAGTCGAGCATGAGGACACCGCGACGAATATTGCGGTCGGCTACTTCGGCTCTGAGTATCTGCTGCTGGGTGAGACGGCGGCGCGGCGCGGCGCGAACCAGATTGTGGGCAGCAGCGAAGCCAGCGCCATCCCGTTGATGCTGACCACCGCCGACCCTGAGCAGGTGCTAATTGGCGAGGAAATCTTCGCGGGCGGCGCATACCTTCAGCAACGGGCCAGCCATGTTGCCTCACTCAACGCCCAGGATGTCGTACGCATCATGCTCATCATCGTGATCATCATTGGGGTGATACTGGCGAACCTCTATCCAGATGCGCTCAACTTTATCTTCTCGCGTTAACCAGCCCTGTCGGCAACTTACATTAGCGAGGGCTGATACCCGTTCTGTTTGCTGGCGCAGTAAAAAATGGATTGGGCGAACAGCAGTTCGCCCCTACAAGATACGGCGTGACCTTAGCGAATCGGTACAAGGTGAGACAAGGAGACCAGCCCATGCGCCGTCGCCCTGGCTTCGACTTCGGTTATACTGCCATCTCAGCGATCATCTACGTCACTGCGATAATCGTCTTCGCCACCTTCTTCATCACTGCGCAGGGGCCGACCCCAGCCAACCCCAAAGGCTCGGAAGCGTATCGGGCCGGTATCCTGCTGCCCGCGCTGGCCGCGCTGCTGACCGGCTTTGCGTTGCTGCTCGGCCTCGCCAACCTGGCCCGCGTCCACCTGGGGCGCATTCAGCGGCAGGAGCGCAACTGGCCGTATAGCGTGGCGCTGCTACTTAGCGCCGTGCTTACGGTCGCGGTCGGCACAGTGGTAGGCGGCAGCGGGCCGAACAGTGCAGGCGCAGCCTGGATCTTCAACAACGTCTATCAGCCGCTGGGCAGCACCTTCTATAGCCTGCTCGCCTTCTTCATTGCTGCCGCCGCCTTCCGCGCCCTGCGCGCCCGCACTGTGGAAATGACGATCCTGACTGTAGTTGCGCTCATCGTGGTGCTAGGCCAGGCGCCAGTCTTCCAGCTTGACCAGCTAAACTGGATGGCCGCGATAAAGGACTGGATTGTGCAGTACCCGGCGCTGGCGGCGATTCGGGGCATCGCGCTGGGCGTGTCGCTTGGCATCATCGCCACCAGCGCCCGCCTGCTGCTTGGCATTGATCGCCAGTACCTTAGCTGAGGGGTGAGATTAAAGATTAAAGACTAAAGAAATAGCTTAGATTTTGCTTCATCTTTAATCTTTCATCTATAATCTTTAATCTCGCTACTCTACAATCTACATTCATTATGGCTGACGACTACCGCGAAGAAGATATTATGGTGCCAGTGCGCTGCCCCAACTGCGGCGGGCTTAACCCGGCGGAGAGTAGGGTGTGCCAGCTATGCGGCTATCGGCTAACTGGCGCGGCCCCCGCCTCAACGCCCGGCGTGCAGACTGACAGCAGCGGCTGGCCGATCGGCGCGTCCGCTAACCCACCCGCTGCAGTTGAGCCGCCAGCACCCGCTGGCCGCGATAGGGCGGACAGAGCTGAGGCACCGCCCGCAGATTGGTTGATTGACCTGCGCCGCAAGAAAGGCATGCTGGTCAGCAACGACGTCAACGAGTCGGCCCCGCCTGCTCCTCCGCAGCCGACCAGCAGCGAACCGCCCCTTGAACAGCAGCTTGGCTACGTAGCGCCGCCCAATCCTGCCCCCAGCCCCTACCACCGCGACGACCTCCCCAGCGCCAGCGATGAGCGGGTAGACTGGCTGACCAGCCTACACGCTAATGGTGACCGCGCCGCAGCCAGCGCCCCGGCTGAGGCCGAGGATAACGAGCAGGCCAATATGCCGTCCTGGCTGATCGAGGAGTTGGCGAGGGACGCTAGCCCGCTCGACCGTGCCGCCGCGACAGTGGAGTCAGACGCCAACCTGCCCCCCTGGTTGCGTGACAGCACTGATTTGCTCGACCCCGCTCGCGCCGACGAGTTGGAGATGATACAGAACCCTGCCAGTAACGGTCAGTCATCCTACATCCCGCCCTGGCAACCGCCGTCCGCAGCAACCCCGCCCAGCCCCTCTGCTTTCAGCACCTGGCTCGGCAGTCACAACACCCCCAGCGCGGAGGTAGAGTCGAGCGCACCGCCGCCTGGGCCCCCCGTATCCTCACCAGCCGAAGGGGCAGAGGAGCAGCCCCAGATTGTCACGCCGGATGAGGCCGCCGCCGAGGCTTCTGATGCGCCGCCCGCCCCGTTCCAGCCGGAGGTTAGCGACGGCGAAGCCGAGGCAGAGACTGCCCTGCCACAAGAGGTTGAACTCGCTGATGAGTCGTCAGCGGCGACAAACAAAGCCATAGCGGAAGCGACCGCTCCAGCTGCGGCGAATGCCACGCCCACATCTACTGCGCTGCATCCTACCAGCGGTGAGCCAGGCAGCGGCGCAGAGTTGCCCCCCTGGCTGCGGGTGGTTGGCAGCGACGGAGCAACGGTTAGCGGCGATAGCGTGATGGCGGCAATGCCGGATGCGCCTGCTGACAGTTTCTTCCCCACCGCGGCGGCGGGCGGCGTGCAGAATAGGGTTATACCCAACTGGCTACGCGGCAGGGGCGTTGCGTCGCAGGATGCCATCCCCAGCAGCGCTGAAGCGTTGACCGCAGCGATGGCCGAGCCGGTACAGCGTATCCAACGGGTGATGAGCGTGCGCCCAGCCCCGCGCGGCGCCGCGGAAGCGCTCGCCACCCTGGCTGCCACCCCCAGCGCCAGCACGCGCACCTCGCCGCTGGCGTTGAAGGACGAGCGTAACGTTCCCGCTAGCCTCGCGCGCTGGCTGTTCAGCGAACGGGCCATCTACCTGCTCACTGCCCTGGTGATGGTCGCAGTGGTGCTTGCCGACCGTGTCTGGAGTATACAGCCGCTGGGGGCGGTCGTGCCACCCGCCGCCAACGCGCAGGTGGATAGCTTCTACAAGGCAATCAACACCCTGCCGCCCGATGCGGCGGTGTTGGTTGCCTACGACTGGGACGCCAACCGCCAGGCGGAGATGGAGCCACTCGCCCGCGCTGTCACCTGTCACCTCGGCGCGGTCAACGCCCGCTTCGCCACTGTCAGCCTGGTCGCTACCGGCCCGGCCTTTGCCCAGCGGGTGGCGGAGGCGACCGTAGACCGCGCCAGCCCCTGCACCGCCCGCCGCTACAACTATGGCAGCGATTACGTCAACCTCGGCTACAGCGCCGGCGGCGATTTCACCCTGCGCAGCATGGTCGGCAGCATCGCCACCGTCTTCAGCAAGGATTACCGCGACGGTAACGACCTGTTCGGCGGGAATGGGGTCGCCGCGCTGAAGAATGTCAACCGCCTCGCCGACTTCAAGCTAATCATCGTGCTGGAAGGCGACGAAAGCACCGCCCGCTCGTGGGTGGAGCAGGTTGCCAGCCAGCCGAACACTCCGCCACTGCTGCTCGGCGAACCTGCCGCGCTCGACCCCAGCCTGCAACCCTATCTCGCCCTCGCTGCGCCTACCCGCTTCCTCGGCAAGGTAGCAGGGTTGAGCGATACCAGTTACTATCAATATAAGCTGACCGGCAAGCAAATCAACACCGACCTGCCCTTCAGCCTCAACGCTCTGTCCTTCGCCGCCCTGCTCATCGCTCTGCTCATCATCATCGGTAACGTCATGTTCATCGCCCGGCTGATCAACAGCCGCAAGTGATTGCAGATTGTAGATTGTAGATTGTAGATTGGGCGTGGGCATCGCGCCTCTACATAAAGAGCCAGGGCGTGCGTCACACGCCCTAAAGTGAAACAGATTTTAACGGAGCAAGATAGTGGATCTGCAACTGATCGGCACCATCGTCGCGGTCATTCTTACCCTGATGGTCTACAGCTACCTGATTGGCGATAACCCGCTATATCGGCTGGCGCAGCACATCTTCGTCGGGGTCAGCGTTGGCTACATCACCCTGGTGGTCATCTACAACGTGATTGTGCCGTTCGTCGGTCGCGCCCTCGAAGACCGCCCCTGGCTCGACCGCGCGCTGCCGGTGTTGGCTCTGCTACTCGGCGTGCTGCTCTGGTTCAAGGTGGCTCGCCCCCGCAACATCTTCTCCAATGCGGT
>QHBQ01000205.1 GCA_003243865.1 Candidatus Chloroheliales bacterium
GAGTGCAAATCGGGCCAGAACGTAGAGCTGGCCCAGGCGCGGGGCTATCGTAAGGTCAGGCCACAGCAGTTCGCCCCGCTAGTCAGCAAGTGGCGGGAACTGAGCGCGTTCAGTGTGGATGTCGTCTACGTCTGCACTGCCGTCCATCTTGAGCGTATCAGCAAGGGGCTAAAGCGCGAGAATCTCGACCACTCCATCCTCTGCTTTCATCAGCCGAGTGGTGAACAACTATCCGCCCTGCTCGACCAATACCCGCATCTGCGCGCCGCACTGACGGCGGCATCCCGCCCTTGCCTGATTACCCTTGAGCGCAACAAGATAAAGAACCCGCGCCTCGCCAGCCGTCTGAGCCGGGGCGTTGCCCTTGACCTGGCGACTGTGCCGCTCTTCTTGCGCTTCGATGTCAGTTCCAGCATGGCGACTATCGCCCGCTGCCTACTGCACGCACTGGCCGAGCTTGCCGCGCAGAGCAGCACCAGCTTCAGCAGCGAGGAGCTAGCCAGCGCGGCCTACGGCGTGGTGGCCTGGCAGAAGACGATGCGTCATGCCGAGTTGCTATACCGCGTCAACGACGCTCTGACCGCCGCTGCCGATGACCCCAGTCTTCGCCGCTACCTCACCCGCGAACCTGAACCCACCCACCACCCCGCCAAGCTGAAGTGGCGCGTCAGCACGGAGCTTGTTGGCGCGGAGGCAGCATCGCCGTTCGCATTGGAGTTCGCGGAGGCGGTGAGGGGGTTCATTGCGGAGTTGGCGAGGACAACCGACCCCTCAGCCAACGGATTGTGATAACGGATAAACAGATTGTGTCCACTCATTGCCAGCTGACCGTTCCCACTATTGCGGGGGTTGCTTGAATCACGGAGGACACGGAAAAGACGGAAGACACGGAAGATGTAAGGCAGCGGCGATGCTCCATTGAACACTGATGCGCTGCATCAGGGCGTATGCGATTCGCCCCTACACCAACGTCCGCCCCGCCCCAAATCCGCTTCATCTGCTGTTCAAATCCGCTGGCTGGCCAGCCCTCAGCCGCAGGCACAACGAAGCCGACGCTGCTGAGACGCATTTCGCCCAACCCTATGTGTCGAAGTGGAACTGGAACTGAAATTGGGTGGCAGCGGCGCTTTGATCTCAATGCGCCAGCGCGGCGAGCGTAAGGCAGGCAACCGCCACGCCTGCAACGAACGCGCGGGCGAGGTTGCCGCCATCCCAGCGGCGCTGCAGGGCGCGGGTCTCCGGCAGCGTCTCGCCGCGCTGGGCGGCGGCAATTAGCTTGCGGTTGACCGGCCAGCCGTAGATTGCCGACAGACCGAGGTCGGCGCAGAGCATCAGAAAGGCGACGGTTGCCAGCCAGCTACGCACGCTGCCCAGGCCGGTGGCGAAGATGAGCGCGAAGGTGGCGAACGCGCCGGGGAAGCCGAACAGCGCCATCCGCAGCATCGCCACCTCATGGATACGGCCCATCACCTGGCCGAGTGCAGCGTTGTCGGTGCGCTCCAGCGCGGAGCGGGCGATGACAGCGAAGAAGGTCTGCGCTCCGTAAGTCACGCCGAGGCAGAGGATGGCGAACAGGATGAGGATGCTGGGCAGGTCAAACACGGCTCACTGGTTGCTGCTCGACTGCTGATAGGGCAGATCCTGTGGCTTGGCGACGAACACCGCGGCCAGCACATCGGGCAGGCTATCCTCAAGGTGGCCCTCGCGCGAGAGTTGCTCCTGGCTGATCGGCATCAGCATCGCGTCGGCGAATAGGATCTTCAACTGACCGGCATTGTAATCAGCAATCAGCGGCGGAGCAACAGCGTCAGGGTGAGGACTAGGCGGAATCGGAGCCTCCAACGCGACATCGCCAACTCCCTCATCGGTACTGACGACACCCGCCGCGCTAACCTGATTCTCCGGTGAGAAGTCGGCGGCCATGCTGTCTTCCTCGACCACTTGCGTATCCTGGCCCGGTGCTGCGCCCTGGTTCGGCATGGCGGCCTGCCCTGGCTGGTTGCTATTGGTCCGCTGATCAGTCTGGCCCGCAGTGGCCGCCTGATCCTGCTGCTCCGCGCCACGCAGTTCGCTGCTATCTACTCCACCGGCCCGCACCACATCGAAGGCGACGAAGCGGCCGGTTGGCGACTTCAGCACGCGGCGCACCTCGCGCAGCACCGCTAGCAACTCCTCACCGAAGTCGTGTAGCGGGCGGTGGCAAATTACCAGGTCGAAGCTGGCGTCGTCGAAAGGCAGGTCGGTGGCATCGGCCTGCTCGAAGTAGACATTGCCCAGCCCCGCAGTAGCTTGCTTCACCTGCTGCTCACTGGCGGCATCGCGGTCAACAGCGATGATCTCCGCTACTTTAGGCGCAAAGGCAGCGGTAGCCCGCCCATGCTCGGCGGCGATATCCAGCACCCGTTCGCTGCCACTCGGTGCGGCCACCTTCAGCATCACATCACTCTGATGCTGCGTGGTTGGCGCGGCAACTGGTGAAGCCGCATCGCCCTGCTGGGTCGGTTCGCGGAAGTCCAGGTCGTCCATCCGCTGATAGTTCTTATCCTGCTCC
>QHBQ01000364.1:0-144 GCA_003243865.1 Candidatus Chloroheliales bacterium
CACTGGCAGGTGGGCGTTATCGGAGATGTAGGGGGTGCGCACCGTGCCGCCACCCGGCTTGACTGCATTAACCACCACCGAGACGATCTGGATTGCAATATAGTTGAGCATGATGGTGGTAATGACTTCATGGGCGCCGGTCTG
>QHBQ01000364.1:290-2119 GCA_003243865.1 Candidatus Chloroheliales bacterium
GAGCCAAGCGCGATCTGACCCTCGACCCCAATGTTGAATAGGCCGGTGCGGAAGCCGAGCGCGACCGCCAGACCGCCGAAAATATAGGGCGTGGATACGACAATGGTGTCGGAGATATTGTTGAATGAGCCGAACGCGCCGTCCCACAGACCCTGATAGGCGAGCAGGGTCAACTGTAGCGCCGACTTGCCGTACAGCGGGCTGGTGGGAGCAGCTGGGGAGATGAGGTTGGAGATGAAGATGACAATTCCGCCAATTATCAGCGCGGTGAAGACGGCGAGGAAGGGAACGAGCAGGCTGCGCATGGCGGATACCAGCCGCTCACGGGTGGGCTGGCCGGGCGGATTGGTGCCGGATGAAGGGGCCAGCCGCTCATCCACGCCGGGGCTGAGGCCGCGCGACTGCCCGGCTTGCTCTTCTTCGACCGCCGGGGTGGATTGCACAACACTATTATCTTCCACCGTTCTGCCTCCAGCGGGGAAAGAGGATGTATTGACAAAAACATGAGTCGTACCAGATTTTGTGAGCGCGGGGCGCTGCACGGTACTAAGCCCCCAGCGGGGGTTGGAGGAGAAATCTCGAAGCGCCTGTCATGCTCACCTGGGCGCTCTATGCTGCATGGCGGGAGCGGTTTTGTGGCTAGGTAACATCTCTCCCCCAACCCCCGCTGGGGGCTTAGATTAGCAACACTTCAGCTCACTGGCTTACTAGTTGCAAGATTCGGGATGACTCATGATTTTGCGTTGTAAGCTACCGCATGGCAAGGGCGAATTGTGGTTCGCCCCTGCCGTATGCTAATTGCTACTTGCTGGGCTTGACCGGCGCAACGTTGGTCTTGACCGCGCCGCTAGTCAGGTCCTGGGTCAACTTGGTAAGCTTCGACTTGACATCAGCGGATACCTTGCTATCGAGATCGTGGAAGGGGGCCAGGCCCACCTTGCCGGTGTAGTTGCCGCCTGGAGCCTGCTTGTTGGCCGCCTTGGTTACCAGGTCGCTGGTGCCGCCCTTCAGGTCCTTGGTCGCGCTGGAGAGCAGCACGGCCTTGGCTTCCGGTACGGTTAGATACTGGTCGGTGTCAACGCCGATGGCGTACAGGGTCTTGCCCGATTGGGCCGCATTCTGGGCAATGCCGACGAGGGCGCCGTTACCAGTCTTGCCGCCCGCGCCGAAGATGACGTCGGCGCCCTGGCTGATCAAGGTGCCAGCGGTCTTGCTGCCCCAGTCAGGATCGTTGAAGGCGTTGTTGTCCTCGTGGTAAATGGTGTCAACTTTGATGCTCGAATTGACCGACAGCGCACCCTGGCGATAGCCCTCGCCATAGCGATATACTGGCGGCACATTATCGGTGCCGAGAACCGCGCCGATATGTCCGCTCTTGCTCATATAGGCAGCCAACGCGCCCGCGAGGTAGCCAGCCTTGTCCTCCTCGAACACCAGGCCAGTGAAGTTCTTGGGGTGCTGCTTGCTGGGGTCCTGGAATTGGTCAACGCCGATGAACTGAATGTTCGGATTGGCGATGGCGGCCTTCTCGGTTGCGTCGGCAATTAGGAAGCCGACGGTGACGATGATGTCGTACTTCTGGTCAACGAACTTCTGGATGTTGGTGGCGTAATCCTTCTGGTCGGCGGTCTCGATGTACTGAGCCTGGTAGCCGTTCGTAGTGGCGGCATCCTTCACCCCCTCCCAGGCTGACTGGTTGAAGCTCTTGTCATCCACCTTGCCTACGTCAGTGACGAGGCCGACCTTGATAGATGAGCCAGAGGCGCTGCCGCCTGTGGCGGGCGTGTTGCTGGTGGTCGCGCCAGTGGCGGGTGTACCGCTGTTGAGTG
>QHBQ01000364.1:2158-7526 GCA_003243865.1 Candidatus Chloroheliales bacterium
GCTGCCACCCGTATCGCAGGCCGATATCAGCATCGAAACGCTGAACAGCAGGGCGAACACGGCCAGGTAACCAAACTTCCGTTGTTTCATAACTTTCCCTTTCCTCCTGAGTGTATTGTTAGGTGTAACAATGTGTGCCTTCAGGCACTTGCGCAGCCCCGCCAGCCCAGGCAATGAACCGCCCGCCCGCTAGCCACATCCTGACCCGCCCGCGCTGCAACGCATGGCAAAGATTGTGTCTGTCCGTGTGGGGGTGTTTGACTGCTTGGCAGCATTATATCACAGAATAGCAGGGCGTCAAGCGGAGGGTGCAGTTCGTGAATTTTGCACCATACAGGGCGGACAGCGGTTCGCTCCTACAGACATAGGTGTGCCATGCAAAAATTGTGTAAAGCATCCAGCGAGCGGCGCGATTTAGCCCATTCCCAGCTTAGCCTTAACCGCCGCAACAACCTCGCTGCGCAAGACGCTCTGTTGCACCCGTGGCGTGTTCTTGTCGCCGCTGAGGTTGACCTCGCGGAGAATGACTTCGCCGCTGGCCTGCTCATCCGGCCCTTCGATAATTGCCAGGCCGATACCCTTGCGGGCGGCGTAGTCGAGCTGCTTCTTCAGGCCGGAGCCAGGCTCGTAGGCAACCTCGGTGTTGATGCCTGCCGCACGCAGTTCGCGGGTGATCGCCAGCGCGTCGGCTAGCAAATCGGCGTTGAAGACGGTGACGAACACCGCGCTGGTGGTGCGCGGCAGCGCGCCGCCAATTTTTGCCTCCTCGATTACGTCTATGATGCGCTCCAGCCCGAAGCTCGCTCCCACTGTAGGGATGCTGCGCCCGCTGAAAATACCGACCAGTTCGTCGTAGCGCCCTCCGCCGCCCAGTGAGCCAATCTTGATGTCCTGCGACACCACCTCGAACACCGCGCCAGTGTAATAATTCAGCCCCCGCGCCAGGGTCAGGTCGAGCTTGTAGTAGCGGTCTGGCACGCCGAAATCGGGCAGCAGCTTGACGATCGCATCCAGTTCATCCAGGCCTTCCAGGCCAACCGGAATGTCAGCGAACGGCTGGCGTAGGTTCGCAATCAGTTTCAAGTCGTCAGCCTGGTCGCGTCGCCCTTCGCTCATCTTCGCCAGGTCGAGGGCGCGGCGGGCGGCCTCGCTGCTCACCCCGCTAGCGGCCATCTCATCTAGCACCCCCGGTTCGCCGATTTTCACCAGCTTGTCAATTGCGCGGAAGATGCCGCCTGCCTGTTCGCCCGCGCCAGCGTAGATGCCAATCGCGGTGAGCAGTTTGCGACTGTTCAGCAGCGTCTGGTAGTTGACGAAGCCGAGATCGCGCAGCCCCTCGTAGTAGAGGCTGACGCACTCGGCGTCGGCAAGGGGGCTGCTGGTGCCAACGATGTCGGCGTCGCACTGGTAGAACTCGCGGTAGCGGCCCTTCTGCGGGCGGTCGGCCCGCCATACCGGCTGGATCTGATAGCGCTTGAAGGGAAAGGCGAGGGAGTTGACGTACTGCCCCACCACGCGGGCGAGCGGCACGGTCAGATCGTAACGCATCCCCACACGGCGATCACCCTGGTCGGTGAAGCGGTAGAGCAGCCGCTCCTCATCGCCATACTTGCCCTCTAGCGTTTCGGCATATTCAAGGGTGGGGGTCTCCAGAGGCTCAAAGCCGTGCTGCTCGAAGACGCGCCGCAACGTGCCGATGACGTGCTGGCGCAGCACCATCTGCTCCGGTAGGAAATCGCGGAAACCTTTGAGTGTCTGCGCCTTGAGCGGACCTTCAGGCATGGGGACACCTCCAATCATGTTACGGTGAGATTGTGCCGATTTTAACACAAAGCACGAGGAGGTGACAAGCATACCCCGGCGCATTGGTGCAGATATGTGTATATTATGCCTATTAGGGCAAAGTGCTAGTTAATGGCACTTGTAGTAAGGCTAACCTGGGTAAGCAAGCTCCTTGATATGCAAGAAATCAGGATTGCCTAGTAGCCGGTTCAGCTTGATGCACAAGGTGTGCGCTGCCAACTTGCTGTACAACCTCGCCACCAAGCCCCTGAAACTGCTGGCATGATTGCGCTCGATGTGGAACTGCTCCGCCAACTGGCTGTTCACCGTTTCCACTATCTGTCGCGCTCCGTTCAGCCGCTTGGCTGCCGCCTTCGGCAACTGCTGTTTCTGGTTGCGTCGGCTAGGGGTTAGTAGCGCCACCGCTTGGGCGGCCAGTTCCTGCTGCAGCGGCTTGCTGATGTAGCCTTTGTCGCCGATGACCGTGCGCTGGTACAACTCGCGCATCATCCTTGCCCCACTGCTAGGTCGCTCTCATTGGCAGGCGCGAGGCTAAAGTCGACAATCACGCCACTAAGGGTCATCAGCAGATGCAGCTTGTAGCCGTAGATGGTCTGCTTCTTGCTCGCGCAGCGACCATAGTTGGCTTCTTGCTCATCCCAATCTCCCGTCGCACCCGGCGCGAGGTGAAAGCCCACTACTGGCAAGGGCAAGCTGTCAATCACCAACTGCCCATCCTGGGCTAGGTCGAGGTCACGCAGTACCAGTTGGCGCAGCAAGTTGATGGCGAGCGCCAAGTTGCAGCGGCGCCGCTTGTAGCGAGTACGCTCAGGTACAATGGGAAAGAGGTGGCGATGCTCTTTCCAGTTGGCAAGCAAGACGGTTTCTTCGTCCCAGCCGCGACACTCGCCGACCAGGGCCATGGTGACGAGTTCACTATCGCTACAATCTGGCTCCGGCCCAGGGCGGCGCACCAGTGGGGCAATCTGGGGCCAGAGGTCGTCAATCAGCACGAACATCCGTAGGCAGAAATCATCGAAATCGGCTATCATAGGGGCAGCCCTCCGCTGTGGTAAGGTATGGTTTGTAAGACGCATACCTATTATAGCGGGGGACGGCACCTTTAGCTAAGGCACCGCGCCATTGCCCCACTGCCCTACTATTGATGTTCCGATCTAGCACTTTGCCCTATTAGAATTAAAAGCCCTTGCTAAATCAGGCCGCTGGCCTTATAATAGTGGCAGTAAAACCCGTGGGCAACCTTATCAGTTGGTGTTTTCACCCAAATAAAAGGAGGAGAAAAGATGTCCGACAATTACGGCAGAGGCGGCAACCCACCGGATGGTGGCTATCCACCGCCGCCGCAGCAGCCACCAGATGGCAACTATCAGCAGCCACCGCAACAGCCGCCTTACCAGCAGCCTTATCAGCAACCGCCTTATCAGCCACCGCCGCCGCAGCCGCCTTACCAGCAGCAGCCTTATCAGCAGCCACCTTACCAGCAGCCGCCCGGCTACACCCCGCCGCCAGTGACGACTCAGAGTTCCACAGTGGTGACAACCGGCGGTGGCGGTGCCCCGATCCTGCCGATCATCATCGGCGTGCTAATCGTAGCCGCGCTGGCAGTGGGTGCTTACTTCCTGTTCCTCAACAAATCAAGCACCACCATCACCACAAATCAGGCGACGCCAACAGCAGTCGCCAACAATCCCAGCGGCGCCAACACTCCCAGCAACCCCAGCGGTGCCAACACTCCTAGCAACCCCAGCGGTGCCAACACTCCTAGCGCCGCCAACACCCCTAGCGCCGCCAACACTCCCATCACCGCCAATACCCCTGTTTTCGGCGCCGACAACACGCCAACCAGC
Organism: Candidatus Chloroheliales bacterium; assembly: GCA_003243865.1. The sequence goes on from QHBQ01000364.1 coordinate 5,809, forward strand.
AATAGCGGCAACGGCGGGGTTTTGGGCGGGTTGATGGTGCAGGTCAACGGCAAGTCGGCGGATACGCTGCTGCCGAAGGAGACGCTCGCCTACCTCAGCTTCAACGCCAAGCCGGGCGGCGACCAGCAAGCCAACCTCAACCGCATCGGCGATGCCTTCGCCAGCCAGCCGGGTTGGGCTCCTCTAGCCCAGCAGTTCCAGAGCCTAAGCAAGGGCACGACACAGAATACCACTCAAAAGTGTAGCAACCAGACCGGCGGCAGTGGCACAAATGGCAATGGCTTTATCACCAACGCCGCCGACGTGCTGCAAGGCAACGTCCTGCTTGCTTTCTTCACCCCCAATGTGCAGCAGATGCAGCAGTTGCAGCTGCAGGGCGCGAACAGTAGTTGCGCTGGGCTGGCGTTCTTCAATCAAGGGTTCGTGGTCATCGCCGACACCAGCGTGAGTCAGGGCGATCTGCTCGGCAAGCTCAAGGACACAGCTGGAAATGCGACTAAGGTGGAAACCTACAACGGTCAGGACATCACTAAGTTCGTCAACAACGGCTCTACCTACTACCTGACCATGTTCGGCAATACCGCCGTGCTGGCTGCCAATGAAGATAACATCAAGAAGGTAGTTGACACCAGCAAGGGTAGTGACTCGCTGGGCGCGGACCAGCAGTACCAGAGCGCCGCCAGCCACCTGCCTGCTAACCGCCTCGGCAGCCTATACGTCAATATCACCGAGGTAGCCGCCTTGGCCCAGGCGATGATGCAGCAACAGGGGCAAAGCGGCAGCAGCACACCCATCCCTGCGAACGTGACGGACCTGTTGAAGAATCTTAAAGGTGTGGCGATGGTCAGCTTCACCGCCCAGCCCAACGGCCTGCAGATGGACATCAGCACCAACATTGACCTCGGCTCGATGGCGGGCAGCTACGTCGCCCCCAAGCTCGACCCCCGCGCCTTCCTCGACAAGATCCCCGCCGATGCCTGGCTAGTCTACGGCAGCCAGGATCTGCCTGGCATCTACAAGAGCATCGTTGATCAGATCAACAAGCAAGGCGGCTTGCTGGGCGGCGACCCCACGACGCTGAACCAGCAGCTCACCCAGTTCAAACAACAGCTCAACACCGTCACCGGCATGGACTTCGACACGGAACTGCTACCCCTGCTGAATGGTGAGGTCAGTCTCTACGTCTCGCCCGATACCAGCGGCGGGGCGCTCCCCGTCGGCAGCGCGTTGGTAATCAAGACCAGCGACGCGACTAAGGCCGCGACCCTGGCGCAGAACATCGCCGCCCGAATGAGCGCAGCTGGCGGGCAGAGCAGCGGGGCGATCGCCCCCAGCAGCGACATCACCCCAACTGAGGGGAGCGCGCCCGCGCCGGTTGCCACCAGTGGCGCAGGCGGCGCAGCCCCCCAGGCACAGGACATCAACGGCGGCAAGTTCTACCTCGTCAATGTCTCCGGCCAGCAAGTCTACATCGGCACCATTGATGACCTGCTGTTCATCTCCTATGGCAAGGGCGCGATTGACAACTGGGGCAAGAGCGCGGTGAGCAGCAGCGATGTGTTCAAGCACAGCACCGATACCACTGAGAAGCCCAATAGCACCTTGCTCTACATCAACCTCAAAGCCATCGCGCAGTTCGCCGAGCAGATGATTGCTACCAACGCCAGCAGCAAGCAGATGGTCAACCAGTACAAGCCGCTGTTTGCGCCACTCGAGGG
>QHBQ01000101.1 GCA_003243865.1 Candidatus Chloroheliales bacterium
TCCTCGAAGCGCTGCACCGTGCCGTCATCGAACAGCACGTAGATGGTCTTGTAGCTGTAGGTCTTGCCGTTGTAGGTGTCGCTAATGATGATGTCAATCATCTGCCCGTGTTCGAACTGCTGCTGCGCCACCTGCACGTTGTAGGGACTACTCTGGTAGGTGCAGCCCAGCTCCTGCTGCACTTCGGGATGATCCGCCCAAACCTTACCGATGCCCTTGGTCGGCACCACCTCGCAGGTGGCCGGGTCGAAGACCGGCTTGCCCGCGTTGTTATAGCGCCAATCGTAGTAGTGCTGGCCGATGTTGCCCATCTGCACCTTGTAAGCGGCGGGCGCGGAGGGCACGTAGGTAAGGACGCGGCGCTCGTAGGGTTGAATCATGACTGCGGTGTTGGCCTGGCCTGCAATCTTGACCGATGCCCAGTACGGCTCGGCGATCGGGTAGCCGGTGGCGTAGAACCAGGGGTCGTTTAGCCTCTCGTTGACCCGCTTGCCACCATCCATCACCGGCCCAGTCTGGTTGAGGAAGTCCCAGAAGACCTTGGGGATGTTGTGTTTGGTGGCTGGCTCATAGTAGGCGATAACGGTGCCAGGGTCGCTGGCCTTGCTGGCATCATTGCCCACGCCGCCGATACGGTTGATGGTATAGGTAGCGTTCTCACCGATACGACTATCAGCCTGGTACATTAGGTTCTGGAAGCTGGCGTAGGTAGGGGCGCTGGCGTCATCGGCGTCGGAGGCGAGGTCAATCTGCGCCGACCAGCGATACTGGTAATCGTTGTTGCCGTTCTGCATCCGGCCGCTAATTAGCTCGACGGTAAGCAGCCCGTTGGTCACGTAGAACTTGCTGCTCTTGTCGGCGTTGGGGTTGTTGATCTCCATGCGGCTCTTGTCGAAATATTGCACCAGCCGCTTGCCGCCCGCACCTTCCTTGTATGCTTCCTGGAGGCTGAAGCCGGGCTGCGGCCCCCAGAAGTAGCCACGGGTAATGCCGTTCTGTCCGACCAGCGCATCGGTGCGGGTCCAGACCGTCTGGAAGGCTGGGTCGGCGAACTGGTTGGCGGCAGCAGCGTGGTTCGCGGCCAGGCCAGGCAGCAGCAATGCGGCCAGTAGTAGCGCGGCAGCGGTTCCGCGTAGGGGTTTGAACAGTCTAGTCACTTTCCTTACTCCTTTTTCTCGCCGCTCCACTATGAGCGGCAGCTGTGTTTCAGCCAGAAGGTTGATGGTTGTGCAATCGTGTACACGTTCCTGATTATAGCAACGAAGCAATAGGATTATGGTTACGTAGATAACATAGAAGTGTTAATTATTTGACGCTCGACCCCTCACTCCAACCTTCTCCCCACTGGGGAGAAGGGGTAGGTAGTTAATCAATGGTGCTAGTTCGAGGTGGTAGCACGCTCACTAGGGCGTGATAAATCTGCGCCCCTACGCCACCGGCCATCACTTTTTGAGCGTAGCTAAGCAACTAGCACCATTGATTAGTTAACCTCCCTGCCAGCGGTGAAAGAGGTCGTGTTCGATGTCGAAGTAGTCGAGGGTCTTGCCGACGACGTAATCTATTATGTCGTCGAGCGTCTTGGGCTGGATGTAGAAGGGTGGGTCGGGCATCAGGATGATGGCGTTCATTCGCGCCAGCTTGAGCAGGTTTTCGAGGTGGATAATGTGCAGCGGCGACTCGCGGGGGACGATGACCAGGGTGCGCCGCTCCTTGAGGATGACGTCGGCGGCGCGGAGCAGCAGGTTGTCAGTGAAGCCGGTGGCGATGCCCGCCAACGTCTTCATGCTGCATGGGATGATCGCCATGCCATCAGTCCGAAAGCTGCCGCTGCTAATTGCGGCGGCCAGGTTGTCAACCTCATAGTGGCGGCTGGCGAGGGCGGCAATCTCTTTGGGGTTGCGGCCCGTCTCGATCTTGATGGTGCGGGCGCCCTCATCGCTGATTACCAGGTGGGTTTCCACCTCTGGGTGGTCGCGCAGCACTTCGAGCAGGCGCACCCCATAGATAACCCCGCTTGCCCCCGATATGCCGACTACAATGCGCTTAGGCATAGTCCTGGTTCTCCCCGCTTCAAGGAGTAATGATACCCTGGTGGGTGCAAGCCACTTTCGATGTAGACGTAAGGCAAATAGCTTGGCGGCAGGTCGCTGAACGTCTGGCCGCTGCTGGGCGTAAGCAGCGGCAGCCCGAATGCCGATGTAGGCCAGCTAATGATACTATGGTTGGCTCTATTCGTCAATAAAACAGGCAAGGAACAGCCGCTATTTGACCCTTATGGGGCGCAATGAATTTGCATCCCTACAACTTATGCAGCAGCCGCTCGGTATCGAAGGCGCGAAGCTGGCGCACGATCTCGGGTGGGGGAATGGGGGTGGTAGGCACCTCGGCAGGGATGAGCAGGTTGAAGCCGGTGTTCTGCTGCACCTGCGCGGCGGTGACGCCGGGGTGGAGCGAACGCAGGCGCATCCGCTTGCTGGCGGGGTCGAAGTCGAGCAGGGCCAGCGGAGTGGCGACCAGCGCCGGGCCAGTCGAGGTGAGCGGGGTGGGGCGCGGGAACGTACCTTGCGGGGTATGTATATTTACTCGCGCGTCGGCGTACTCCTCTGGGCCGGAGAGGAAGCCGGGGCCAGTGCGGAAGTCCACCTTTGTCACGAAGATGCGGGTGGTGTGGGCGGTGAGATAGATGATGGTGCGCCCGAAGCGAGCCATAAACGGCAGGCTGGCCGCGCCGGGGCCACGCAGCGTGGGCCGCTGCCAATCGGGGCCAATGCTCGAAAGATTGCAGTTGCCATACTGGTCAACCTGCATCCCGCCCGCAAAGAAGACGGTGACGAAGTCGGGCCGCCCTTGTAGCGCGATCAGGTCGGGCAGAGCGATGGTGGCCTCGGCGGCCAGGTAGCTGTAGTCGCACGATGAGGGCGCCAGCGGCTCGACCAGCGAGTTGATCGCGCCGCTACCCCCGCCGATGAAGGTGAGGTTGGGGGCATGGGTAAGTTGGGCGAGGCGGCAAGCGGCGATCGGCAGCGCGTTGTTCGCGCCGGTCAGCGCCACATCATCATCGCGCAGCGCCAGTGCCAGGTTGTAGGCGAGCATCTCGCCAAGCGTATACTCCGGCTCGCGTTGCGGGCTCATCCCAAACAGACTAAGTGGTTGTCCCATATCTTGCGTCCAAAGATTAAAGATGGTTTGTCGTAGGGGCGAACAGCAGTTCGCCCCGGATGGTTGTTGTAGGGGCGAACTGCTATTCGCCCTGGCTGCCACTGTCTACTCGCTTCTCTGGTCAGATGCCCAGCTTGGCGCGAACGAAGGCGCGAATCTGGGCCGCATTTTGGTCAGCGGTTTGCGCCTGGACAAGGGTGGGGTCGGTGCCTGGGTAGCGCGGCTCAACCGCATAACCTTTCAACCCGTCAGCCGCACGCTGCAACTGAGCGAAGCTGGGATCCACATTGTTGCAGAGCACCAGCAGCTTGTCTAGCTCATGGATATTGCCAGAGCGCACTCCATGCTCCTGCAAATAGGCCTTGAAATACTTTTCGGCGCACTGTTGAGCATGAAAGCAAACTGCATCGTAGTTAGGAGCAACCGTTACCTGTAGTTCGCGGGTGAGGGTAGCAAAATCGCGTTCAGCCTTCGTTACCCATTCAGCGGTTAGTTTGTTCATGTATGCGCCTCCTGCCTGTTCGTATACTGGCCCCGGTACCGGCGGATGGGCGATCGCTTCTGGCAGGATAGTGCGCCCGCTATCGTACAGTACCGTACCCTGCTGGTATATCTGCTCGACGAAGAAATCGCCCAGCGCCAAGCGCTCGGCGAAGTACGCAGGGGTGCGTACCAGCAAGTCCATAGCGCAGTCGAAATCCAGGCTGTCGCGGATGATGCTGGCTTGATGCCTCATGTCATCGGTGTCCGTTATCACCATCAGGTCAACATCGCTATCTGCGGCGGGCTGGCCGTAGGCATACGAGCCGAACAGATAGATGCGTTCCGGGTCGAAGCCCGCGGCGATTTGTTGCGCCAGCCGCGCTATCTCTTGCACGGAAACAAGCTGCTGACTGGGTGCCTCGACCTCTCCATTTTGTATCTGGGTAGCCATAACCGAACCCCACAATCTACAATGATGGCGTAGTAAATGTATCCGGCGCATCGGCGCGGGCGCGCTCGATGTATTCGCGGGCGCTGGTCGGCTCGTAGACGTAGCGTTGCAGATAGCCGCGCATACCCTCAGCGGTGGCAGTGAGGCGGATGTAGTCCTTCAGGTGCTGCTCGTCGTGGTTGTAGTAGCGGTGCGAGGAGGTGGGATGGCAACCGAACGCCTCCTCGACTACCGCCGTAGTCAGCGCGGCGGGGATAGCAACCTGGGTGCTGATGCCGTAGAGTCGCTCGGTACGTAGCACGTTCTCCACCTGCACGATAGTGCGCTCGGCGGCAAAAGCCATCAGCCGGTCGGTGAACACTGACCCCTTGAACAGCGCGTTGCCGAATTCGTCGGCCTCTTGACAGTGGATTAGCGCCACGCTGGGGCGCAGCGGCGGGATTGCCAGCACCGGCACGTTGGTGAACGGGTCGGTAGTCCACCTGTAAAAGTCGGGACTGGTGGCAGGAACGTCGGATAGCTCCAGGCCCGGCGGCATGATGGCGAAAGGCTGTCCGGCAGCCGCCGCTTGCAGCCCGAAGGTAATCAGCGGCGCGTCCGCCTCGATCAGCCGCACCTGCCCACTCTCCACTGCGCGGCGAAACGAGGGAGCGAGGCCGAGATACTCGAAGCCGATGTAGCTGGTGATCACTTCATCCACCAGCCCGGCACCGATGAGCAGGTCGGCCTGGATGCTGGCCGACGGGCTGGTCAGCAGCCGGTTGATATGGAT
>QHBQ01000172.1 GCA_003243865.1 Candidatus Chloroheliales bacterium
CGGATCTCTTCGATTAGGATTTGCACTCGATCCATAGTTACTTGCTGAAAAACTCCCGCGCCGCGCTGGCAACCTGCTCCTGTTGCTCCCTGGTCAGTTCGGGGTAAAGCGGCAGAGAGACGATCTCGCTCGCCAGCTTTTCGGCGCAGGAGTAGCTGCCAGGGCCGAGTTCGAGGCCAGCATAGGCGAGCTGAAGATGCACCGGTGTGGGGTAGTGGATCATGGTAGCGATGCCTCGCTGCTTCAGGTGTTCCATGAAGGCATCGCGTTGGTCAGCCGGAACACGCACCACGTAAAGGTGGTAGACGCTGGCGGAGAATAGCCGGTTGGCAATCGGCTGCACCTGTGGCACGTTAGCGAACAGGCCGTGATAGCGGCAGGCCAGTTCGCCGCGCTTCAGGTTCCACTCGTCAAGGTGGCGCAGCTTGACCCGCAGGATCGCCGCCTGTAGTTCGTCGAGCCGCGAGTTCACCCCTTGCAGCACATGGTTGTAGCGCCCCTGCTGCCCGCCGTTGCGCAGCATCCGCACCGTCTCGGCCATGGCTGCATCGTCGGTGACGACCAACCCGCCGTCGCCGTATGCGCCCAGATTCTTCGATGGGTAGAAGCTGAAGCCCCCGATTGCCCCCATTGTGCCGACCTGCCGCCCCTTGTACTTCGCGCCGTGCGCCTGGGCGCAGTCCTCGACGATGGGGACGTTGTGGCGCTGGCCGATTTCAAGGATGGGGTCCATGTCCGCAGCCTGGCCGTAGAGATGCACCGGCATGATCGCGCGGGTGCGCGCGGTGATGCGCTTTTCGATGTCGCTGGGATCAATGTTGCCAGTTTCGGGGTCAACATCGGCCAGCACTGGTATCGCATCAATCTGCGAGATCGCCAGCACGCTGAATGTGGCCGTGTGGGTGGTGGTGATCACCTCGTCGCCAGGCCCGACCCCAACGGCACGCAGAGCCAGTTCCAGCGCATCGGTGCCGCTGCCCACCCCGACTGCGTGCTGATTGCCGTTATAGGCGGCGAACTCACGCTCGAACGCCTCGACCTCCGCGCCGAGGATGAACCAGCCGCTATCCAGCACCCGCTGCACCGCCGCGTCTATCTCCTCCTTGATCGCCGCGTACTGCGGCTTCACGTCGCTCACCAGGATCATGGTTATTTGGCTCCTTGCGCTGGCGCGTTAAGCGTGGGTTCAACTGGCTCAGTAACTTCCCGGTCGCGTTCCCAGCCCTCGTTCTCCAGGGTAATTTGCTCAATGCTGATGATGCTGCCACCGGCATCCAAATCGGGCAAGGCCTGGTATTCTGAGACCCAGCAACGATACACCTTGTAAGCGAGCACCAACTGGCCTGCCTCATTGTACAATTCGATGATGATGTCCTTGCGGAAGTCTCGCAACGAAACCTCTGCGCCCAGCCCCGCACCCAGTTGCCAGACCTTGTTGGCCCAGAGTTCAAACTCATGGTCCTGGGTCAGGCCGCGCTCAAGGGTAATCGGCAGATAGCGAGTTAGCCCCGGTGACTTGTGCGTGGCGCTGGGGTCGCCGCCCTCGCGGTGTTCGATCACCTCGGTTGTACGCCGCAAGCCGCTGACCTTGCTAATGCCAGCGACATAGCGGCCGTCCCACTTGACTCGAAACTTGAACCCTTTGTAGGGATCGAGCCGTTGCGGATTGACCGGAAACTGAGCCATGCGCTGCCTCCTCGCCTTATGCTCTGAGTGGAGGGTGTTGTGCTATCGTACTTTGTAGCTTATCCACCTATCCTCCTGTCACATTGTACCATATTCAGGCCGTCCTGAAGCGCTCGTCGTCGGGGTAGCGCAGGTGCAGCAGCCAATTTGCCAGCTCACGCCGCCATGAGAGAATGACTACCAGCAACGCAAGCAGCAGCGGCCAAAGCAAGTTGGAGCCTATATCGCGGCGGCGATCGAGGTTTAGGGTAAAGAGGAGCAGGCAGCACAGCGGAACCAGGCTGAGTATCGCCAAACTAATTGCACGGTGGGCGGGGCTTCTAGTTTTGCGAACGACAAAGTAGCAAAGCATGGTAAACGGCAAGACCCACAGCAGCAGCAATAGCGGCGGAATGACTAGCACGAACGATGATGGGGCATGAAGGTAAAGCAAGGGGATGTCGAGGTTCGGCGTACCGCTCTCTGGCGTAGCGGGTGCAGAGTGCGTGATAGCGAAGGTGATGGTGGGGTCAGGGCCAGCAGCAAGGAACGCTGCCGCTGGTATAGTAACGAAAGGCCGGTAGCCCTCATTCTGTGCTGCATACATGCCAACAACCTGGCTGCCGATACTTACGGTAAAGCTCATCGGTACATTAGCGCTTACCTCTACTTCCAAGTTATATGTGCCAGTGCCAAGCGGATAGCCAAAGTTATATAGCTGAAGATCGCCGCTACCAGTGGTGTACAAAGGTGAGATCGGTACGCTAAAGCTACCATCGCTATTCGGGTGTCCCTTCTCTTGTGGGCTGATAGGCCGGGGCGGCCCCCAACCATCACCCAAATGCATCAAATCAGCAGTGTAAGAATAAGTCGGTATATATTCGTTGCTAATAGAAGTGTCAAAAATAGCAAGGTAGCGGGGAAAAGATTGATAGGCTAGCACAAGGATGAGCAAAGCTACAGTGCAAGTGAGCCACAGCCAGCGTTCACGAAAAACCTTGCGGAAAGGGATCAGGCGAGGACCAGCGGCAGCAGGCATCGTCGGTGCGCTGGCTGGCACAGGAAAGGTAGCGGGCGGCGCAGCGGTGATGACCACGCCTTCTGTTTGGTTGTCGGATGGTAGAATCATAGTGGGTTGTCGTTATCATCTTCACCAGGGCGAGTGCCACCCGCCCCTACGTCGGCGCTAACACCTTCCGTTTATCCGTTTGTCCGTTGAACAGCCAACGGACTGTTCCGTTTCCACAACCAGGGCAAGTGCCACCCGCCCCTACATCGGTGTTACTAATTACGATGGGCGTTGATCGTTGGCGAGATTCTCCCTCACCCAACCTCTCCCGCCGGGAGAGGGGTAAGGTGGGGTTGCCCTAAAAGTAGTGTTCTGACCCGTACTCTTTATAATATTCTATCATCCGCTGCAAGCCCTCGCGCAACGGGGTGCGGGGTTGCCAGCCGGTCATGCGGGTTAGCTTGGTGTGGTCGCCATAGTAGTCGCCGATATCAATCGGCTTGCGCTCGGCGGGCCAGGGGGTTAGCTGGTAGTCGCCGCGACCCGCCAGTTCGACGATCAGTTTGGTCAGTTCCAGCAGGCTGATCGGTTCGCCGCCTAGATTGAAAATCTGACCGTTGGTTGCGTCTATCGCGCCAACGCGCAGGAAGGCGTCTACCACGTCATCAACGTAGTTAAGGTCGCGCAACTGCTGGCCGTCGCCGTAGATATTGATGGTCTCGCCCTCGACAGCGCGGCGCACGAACCAGCCGATAAAGCCCTGGCGCGCGTCGCGCAGATACTGGCGCGGGCCGTAGGTGTTGGTCAGGCGCAGTGAGCAGGCCCGCAGGTGGTGGACATTGTTGTAGACGATATGGTACAGTTCGCCCGCCTGCTTGTTGATGCCGTTTACGTCGGTGGGGTGAACCAGGTGGCGCTCGTCCACCGGCAGATAGTCGGGCCTGCCATATATCTGACGGGTGCCAGCGTAGACCAGCTTGACGCTAGGGTTGTTGCTGCGACAGGCTTCGAGCAAAGTGAGCTGGGCGCGACAATTTATCTCCAGGTCGGTGAGCGGGTCGGCGAGGCTGTCCATGTGGCTGACCTGCCCGGCCAGGTTGAAGATGTAGTCCTGCCCCTGCACTAGATAATCCATCCCGCTGCGGTCGCGGATGTCGGCGATGTTCATCCGCACCTGGTCCTCGATGCCCTTGATGTTGAACAGGTTGCCGCCATAGTGGGGAATGAGCGAGTCCACAATCAGCACATCGGCACCAAGTTGGGCCAGGCGGTGAGCCAGGTTGCTGCCGATGAAGCCGAGGCCGCCGGTTATCATCACACGGCGACCGGCGTAGGCACGTCCGTAGTTAGTCGGGTTGTCCATTGGTGATGTCACCTCCCCCTCCTTGCCTCCCCCTTTGGGGAGGGATAGGTATGCTCACCCTCTCCCCACCTCCCCCGATGGGGGAGGGGTAATGCGCTGGCGGCGGGCGCGGCGGCTCTCGCCCTTGACTACCAGTTGCCACCACAGCTTGAGCAGGCCAGCGAGGGTGCGGAAGATGCGCGGGAAGTTGAAGAACTGGCTCTCGCCGTAGGCGCGGTGGTAGTGATGCACCGGCACCTCGGCGAACTTGTAGCCCGCATCCTGGAGCCTGCGCTGTAGCTCGACCGTGATCGTGCCGGTGTTCGAGGTCAGTTTGATGTGTTCGAGCGCATCCTTGCGGATCAGACGGAAGTCGCAATCGGTGTCGCGCAGGCGCAGGCCGAACATCAGCTTGACTCCATAGTGGTAGAGCCTGCCAAT
>QHBQ01000128.1 GCA_003243865.1 Candidatus Chloroheliales bacterium
AAGCGTAGTATCTTGCCGAACATAATCCCTCCTTTGGGAGTGTTGAGTTATGAGTGTTGAGTATTGAGTTGATATGTTGCAGTTCAGTAATGCCCTAACTCATAACTCATAACTCATAACTCATAACTATTCTAGTCCCGCTTGCGGGTGCGGACTTCTTCGACGATGCGGGCGATGAACTCGTCCACTGGTTGAGCGCCAAGGTCTTCGCCGGAGCGTAGCCTGACCGCCACTGCGTTCGCCGCCAGCTCCTTGTCGCCGATTATAAGCATATAGGGCACCTTCTGCAACTGCGCGTCACGGATCTTCGCCCGCATCGGCTCGTTGCGATCGTTGACCTCGATGCGCAAACCAGCAGCCTGTAGCTTCTCGCCCACCTGGCGGGCATAGTCACCATGCTTGATGTCGCTAATCGGGATGACCACCACCTGCACTGGCGCCAGCCAGACCGGAAACGCGCCCGCGTAATGCTCGATCAGCATCGCCAGCGTGCGCTCGGTCGCACCGGTGACGGCGCGGTGCAGCACCACTGGGCGGTGCGGCTGACCGTCCTCGCCGATGTACTCCATGTCGAAGCGGCCTGGCTGCACCATGTCCACCTGAATGGTGCTGAGTTGCCACTCCCTACCAAGCACGTCGCGTACCATCAGGTCCATCTTTGGGCCGTAGAAGGCGGCTTCGCCCTCCACCGCCACGTACTGGATACCCATTGCGTCCATCACCTCGCGCAGCGTATTCTCCGCCCGCTCCCACACCTCTGTCTCGCCATACTTGTTGGCATTGCTGGGGTCGTGCAGGCTGAGCCGGATCCAGTAATCGTGCAGCCCGTAGGTGCCGAGTACCTCCTGGACAATCTTCAACGCCCGCGCAAACTCGTCGCCCACCTGGTCGGGGCGGCACATCACGTGGGCATCGTCCTGGGTCAGGCTGCGTACTCGGGCCAGGCCCAGCAGTTGGCCGCTGCGCTCGTAGCGATACAGCGTGGTGAACTCGGCGTAACGCAGCGGCAGGTCACGGTAGCTGCGCAGGCTCGACTTGTACAGCACGAAGTGGTGTGGGCAGTTCATCGGCTTGAGCGCGTAGGACTCGTCGGGGTCTTCGGGGTCTTCCATCAGCGGGTACATCGAGTCCTTGTAGTGTTCGAGGTGGCCCGACTGCCGATAAAGTTCCTTGCGGCCAATCGTGCCGGTGCGCACGTGCTGATAGCCGTAGCGCGTCTGCACTTCGCGCACATACTTCTCCATCTCGTTGCGAATGGCCTCACCTTTGGGCAGGAAGAGGGGTAGGCCGGGGCCAACTAGGTCGCTGATGATGAACAGCCCCAGTTCCCTGCCCAGCTTACGATGGTCGCGCCGCTTCGCCTCCTCCAGGCGGTAGAGGTAGTTGTCAAGCTGCTCCTGCGTCTGCCAGGCGGTGCCGTAGATACGTTGCAGCATCGGGCGCTTTTCGTCGCCGCGCCAGTAGGCCCCCGCCACACTCATCAGCTTGACTGCGCCGATCTCGCCGGTCGTCTGGGTGTGGCCGCCACGACAGAGGTCGGTGAAGTTGCCATGCGAGTAGACGCGCAACTCGGCGTCCTCCGGCAGGTCGCGGATGATTTCCAGCTTGTAGGGCGCGTCCTTGAACATCTCTAGCGCTGCATCGCGGCTAACCACCCGGCCCTCGAACGGCAGGTTCTCGGCGATGACCTCCTTCATCCGCGCCTCAAGCCTGGGGAAGTCATCCTCGGTGAGCGGCTGGGGAATGTCAATATCGTAGTAGAAACCATCCTCAATGGCCGGGCCGATCGCCAGTTGCACGTCGGGGTAGAGGTCCTTCAACGCGCCCGCCAGCACGTGGGCGGCGCTGTGGCGCAGCCTGCCCAGTTCGCTCTTCGCATAATCGGCCACATCCTCATGTTCGATGCCGTCGTGCAGGTGGGCGTGTTCCCCCTCGTGCGGCGTATTCTCCAGCAGTTGCGAGTTGCTCTCCGGCAGCTTCACCTCGCGCTGCTCCAATGCTTCGTCTTGTGCGTTCATGATATTTACTCCTTCTTTTGGTAAACGTCAGGGTCGCGTATCTCCATGTATTTGCGCACGATGTCCGGCGATTCGCTGAAGCCGAACTGGCGGTATAGCTCTTGCGCGTCTCGAGTGAGCAGGAACCAGCGGCGCAGCCCTTGCAGAGCGGGATGGGCCAGCATCGTTGCCACCAGCCACTTGCTCAGGCCGCGCCCGCGATATTCCTCACTGATGAACACATCGCACAGGTAGGCGTGGGTGGCGTAGTCGGTAATCACCCTGGCGAAGCCGACCTGCTCATTGCCGCGATACACGCCGAAGTTTAGCGAGTGCCGGATGGCCCGCTCCATCACCGCGCGGGGGATGCCCTGCGCCCAGTATGATCGCTCGCTGATGAAGCCGTGTATTACGTTGAGGTTCAACCGCTGGCGGTCGGTGCTGATCGTGTATTCGCCGTTATGCCACTCGCGCACGGCGTCTGGCGCATCGTCCATTAGTTTCTCCCCACCAGGGCGGGCCGCCGCCCGCCCCTACGAGCGAATGTCTGAGGCACATTCATTAGCTGCCCCCTTGCGAATCGAGCCAGCTTTCGATCGCCTCGGCGAACTCCTTGTAGTGTTCACTGGTGTCGGTAGCGACCAGGCTGGAGAGTGGCTTGCCGTGCATCCAGGCGTATTGCTGCGGTTCGGTAAGCTGCTCGTCGGATAGCGCCCCCACCTCTTGCAGCACACGGTGGTAGGAGGCTTGGAACCCGGCCATCACCTTGTCCGGCGGCGCATCCTTGTTCGCCTTGTAGATCGCCTCGTTCAGCTTATCCTCGTCGGCCCAGGAATAACCCTCACTGGGCAGCTTGGGATGCGCGCCGATGCGGGCGGCTTCCAGCCAGCCAGGGAGCAGCCGATCCCAGGCGGTGATGTGGGCAAGGATGTCCTTAACTGACCAGTCGCCGACTACCCCTGGTGCAGTTAGTTGATCCTCGCCCAGTTGCCCCACCAACCCCTCCAGCCGCTCGTGTTCGTGGCGGATATCATCCAGCAATTCAGCCTTATTCATGGTACTTACCTCGCTAATCTTGCTTACAGATGGGCGTGATGAATCACGCCCCTACGAAGAACGTTATGATGTAGGGGCGCAATTCATTGCGCCCTTGCCGATTTATCGCCGCTGCGCGGGAAAGCGTAACCTTCGAACACTGCCAGCCCTTCCGCGGGCAGCAGTGGCCCGACGATCTCGACCTTCCTGCTACCAGAGTTGATGATTAGGTTGCAACTCATCTTTCCGCTCCCGCCGCTGAGTTCCTTCTTCATCGCTTGGGACACGCTGTACACCACCCGCGAGATGCGTGACCAGTGAATTGCCCCCGCGCACATGGGGCAGGGTTCGGTGCTGGCGTAGAGGGTGCAGCCCTCCAGCGAAACGCGCTGCTGTGCGCGGCAGTAGTCGCTAATCAGCCCCAGCTCGGCGTGCGCGGTTGGGTCGAATAGCTCGTAGATGCGGTTGTGCGATTGATGAATAACCATTCCATCCTCAACCAGCACCGCACCAAACGGTTCGTCTCCCATCTCCCGCGCCTGCCATGCCAGGGCAATTGCCAGGCGCAGGAACTCCTCATCGCTTGCGCTCATCGTTACCTTTACCCCCAGCGGATGAGTTCAACCCACCCCTACACCATCCGACTCATGCCTCGTCGGGTAGCCAGTAAGCGCCGCTGTAGAACAGGTCAATGAAGCCAAGCCTGCGGTAGAGTTTATATGCTTCCTGACTGGCCTGCAATCCGGCGATACGATAGCCTTTCGCCCGTGCCGCTTGCAGCGCCACCAGGGTGATCAGCGTGCCAATGCCCTGCCGTCGCGCATTAGGCATGGTCGCCACCCCGTAGATGCCCGCCACACCCTCAGCTAGCGCTACCACGGCGGTCGCTAGCGGCTCACCGTTGCTTATCGCCCAGTAGAGACGCACCATATTCCGATGCTCTAGCCCCATGTTGCTGAGGGCGCTTTCGAATATCTTGCCCTCCTCCGCGCCCAGTTCGTAGGCAGTAACGAAAGCTTCCACCCAGCGCGGCACGTCGGCCACATCGTCAACCCGCATGATGGTTACGTCCGCGGGCAGGGCGGGCGGCGGCAGCGCGTCCAGGTCAACCACCATGTTCGGGATGCCACTGAAGCCCTGCATCCCCTGCGCTTGCAGATACTCGCCCAAGTCGGCGGGCCGCGTGGTCGGGTTGATAGTCCAGGAGATTGCTCGCCCCCGCGCCCGTCCATAATCGAACACCGCCTGCACCTTCGCTGCCGCTTCATCGGGCGCAAGCTGGGCGCGGATGACCAAATTGCCGACCCAGGACTTAACCTCGCTACTGTACCAGGTCAGCCCCGGCTCGTCGTGCCACTCAGCAATCGGCGCGTGGCCCAGCACGCTGCGGTAGGCCACCTGATTGTTCGCTACTGCCGCCACCAGTTCCGGCGCGGCAAGGTCGGTGATTATCTCACTCAACTTAAACCCTCTCCCAGCCTCCCCCTTTGGGGGAGGGGAATGTCTCCCCTCCCGCTGGGAGGGGTTGGGGGCGGCGGCGTATTACGCTGCCTGTACTCCCCCACCCAGCCTCCCCCTTTGGGGGAGGGGAATGTCGCCCTCCCATCGGGAGGGGCTGGGGGTGGGTGCGTGTCACGCTGCTTGTACTCCCCCACCCAGCCTCCCCCTTTGGGGAGGGGTTTTGGGGGGGCAGCAAAAAAGACTTTCATCGCCTTGCTTGATGCAAGGGACGAAAGCCTGTTCAGCTTACGTGGTTCCACCCTCGTTCGGGGCAGTCTGCCCCCTCGATTGACGCAGGTAACGGGTGCGTGGCCCGGTGGCGGCTACTGCTGATTCGCCGCACGGCTCCCAGGTGGTTTTCGCATCGGGCCGTCAAGAAGGTTCTCATCCGCTGACCCTCTCTCGCTGCGACGGCTTGGCGATGCTACTCGTCCTGCTCTTCGCCTTTTGTTTATTCGACTATCAGGGAGGGAAGTGTGTAGCGCAACTCGCTCCCCCACCCAACCTCCCCCAAAGGGGGAGGGGAATAGCTTGGGTGGGCGGTACTGGACTCGAACCAGTGACCTCCACGATGTCAACGTGGCGCTCTAACCAAGCTGAGCTAACCGCCCGCAATTGCCCCACTATTATAAGCCAAAGCAGGCGGCTTGTCAAGCAGATTCAATCTTCGGATGTACGTTCAACCCTCCAATATAGTTGGTATCTGCTTTTATGATGGCACGGAATATGCTTGTACAGAGAACAAATAACTGCCAAGTAGCTGTACAACGAGGCGGCAGTTCCCGTTTTGCCAGCGGTAGCCTGTGTTCTCGGCTGCTCTCGCATCGCGGGTTTCTTACAACATCGTTATTGCCCTCATAAGGGAGGAGGATTGTATGGCAGACTTTCTAACCGCGCTGGTTGGAGCGCACCTACCATTGGCCCAGACCGTGGTCGTCAACGATCTAGGTGGTCTCTGGACGGAGTTTCTCACCTTCCTACCCAGGCTTATCGTCGCAATAGTAATCCTGATCATCGGACTGATCATTGCTTCGGTTATCCGCAATGTAGTGCGGGCTGGCCTGCATCGTAGCGGACTGGGAGCGCGGATTGCTCGAGCCACCGGCGCAAAGGACGAGGCCCAGGCAGTGGCGATGGAGAATACTCTCGCCTCGCTTGTTTACTACCTCATCCTGCTCTTCGTAATCATAATGGTACTCGATTCACTCAGCCTGACCTCTGTCTCGGTGCCGCTCAACGGCTTGCTGAGTGAGTTCCTCGCGTTCATACCCAGGTTGATTGGCGCAATCATCTTGGCCTTCGTTGCTTACATTGTCGCCACCATCGTACGTTTGGTGGTCGTCAATGCCCTGGGCGCTGCCAACCTGGATGCCCGGATGAGCAACGTATCTGGGCAGGCTGGTGGTATGTCGCTTACCAAGACGATTGGCGAGATCGTCTTCTACCTGATATTCCTAATCTTCCTGCCAGGCATTCTCGCTGCGCTTGGTTTGGATAGTATCCTCGCGCCAATAGGTGGGTTGGTCAATAGTATCCTTGGTGCGATTCCGAATATCATCGCCGCTGCGGTGCTGCTGATCATCGCTTACTTCATCGGTACCATCCTTCAGCGCATCGTCTCCAGCATCCTACGCAGTATGGGTGTAGATAGCCTACCGCAGCGCCTCGGCCTCAGCCGCACTAGCGCCGGTCAGGCAGCTGGTCAGGCGGCCCAACAGGCCCGCGTTGGCGCAGCACAGGGCGTAAACGAAGTCAAGGCTGAAGCCAGCCAGAGCGTATCGCAGGCGACTGGCGGCCAGGTGAATCCACAGGTTCGCCCCACCTCCGCTCCTGCTGGCGGCACTAGCCTCTCCAACATTGCTGGCTATCTCGTGCTGGTCGCCATTCTGCTGTTCGCTGCTGGTGAAGCGGCGCGGCTGCTTGGCTTTATCGCCCTCTCTGGGATTATCGGTTCGCTGGTTATCCTGCTCGGCAACGTGATCGTCGCCTTGATTATCTTCGGTGTCGGCATCTTCCTTGCCAACATGGTCGCCGATATAATCAATGGCGGTGGGGTACAGCAGTCGGGTCTGCTTGCCAACTTCGCCCGCATCGCCATCCTGGTGCTGACCGGCACAATGGCGCTGCGCCAGCTTGGCCTCGCCTCCGACATCGTTAATCTGGCCTTCACCCTGGGCATCGGCGCGTTGGCCGTCGCCTTCGCGGTGGCCTTTGGTCTCGGTGGGCGGCTGCCAGCCGAACACTTCCTGGAAGAATATCGCCAATCGGTGAAGCGCAACCCTCCCAACCCGCCGCCGCCACCGCCGCCCAGTGCTAGCCCCAACCTGAGCCAGAACCCGCCTCCCGGTACAGGCCCTGGCCTCTAATCGCCGCCTTAAAAACAGGCCACCCTCAAACTTGAGGGTGGCTTTGTTTTTGCAGCGGCTGGCTTTTGCTCGCTACATCTTCAGGCGCGGGTCGAGTGCGTCACGCAGCGCATCGCCGATGAAATTGATGGACAGCACCGCGAGGAAGATTAGCGCGTTGGGCCAGAGTAGTTGCAGCGGTGAATCCCTGACCAGCAGTTCAAAGGTGGGGTCGGTTAGGATATTGCCCCAACTGGAGACCGGCTTGTTGATGCCAAAGCCGAGGAAGCTGACCGACGACTCGGCGACGATGAACGCGCCAAAGTTCAGGGTGGTCTCCACAATGAGCGGAGCCAGCGCGTTGGGCAGCAGGTGACGGGCGATGATGCGGAAGTTGCCCGCGCCGAGCGCCCGCGTCGCCTCCACGAAGTCGAGATTGCGCAGCGACAGAATGGCCGCACGCACCAGCCGCGCGCTGCCGCCCCAGCCAAGTATGGTGATGATGACGACGATCTTCCAGTAGGATGGCACAGTGGGCATCGAGACGTTCAGGGCAATGCTCACTGCAATCAGAGTGGGCAGGAACGGCAGCGACAGCACCAGATCAACCAGCCGCATCAGCACGGTATCTATAAACCCGCCGAAGAAACCAGCGATTGACCCGATGATCATGCCAATCAGTGTGACCATGATGGTGCATATAAACCCAACCGAGAGCGAGATCTGCCCCCCGTAGGCGAGGCGGCTGAGGACATCGCGGCCGATGAAGTCGGTGCCGAGGATGTAGAAATCGCCGTTGTGCGGGTTGGTGTAGCCAGGGGGCGCGTTCTTCAGCACATCTGCCGCCAGCGCCGCCTGGATCGGGTCGTAGGGCGTCCACCAGTCGGCGGTGAACGCCATGCCCGCCAGGAACAGCAGGATGAACGAGCCGATAAGCGCCAGTTTGTGCTTGCGAAACCGCCGCCACACGATTGACCACTGACCCCGCTCCCTGAGTGTGATTACCTGCTCTCTATCGGCTACCGCGATGCCCGCCATCCTCATCCTCCGATTGTAGAATTGGGATTAAGGACTAAAGATTAAAGAGGGCCAGGGTATATGACTTGCCTTCCTTAATCCTTAATCCTTTGTCCTTAATCCATAAGCTGTATTTGATACGTGGGTCAATCACCGCATAGGCGATGTCGGCCACCATGTTGCTGAGAACGATGAAAATGGCACCGACGATAAGCAGGCCCATCATCAACGGCCAATCGTCATTCAAGCCCGCCTGATATGTAAGCCCGCCGATGCCGTTGTAGGCGATAACCCGCTCGACCAGCACCACCCCGCCGAGCAGCAGAGGGATGGACAGGGCAATACGGGTGACGAGCGGGATGAGCGCATTGCGCATTGCGTGCTTGAAGATGACGCTGCGCTGCTTCAGCCCTTTCGCCCAGGCGGTGCGTACATAATCGAGGCGCAGCACTTCCAGCATTGAGGAGCGAATGAAGCGGCTGAACCCCGCCATCAGGGCAAAGCCAAGCACGAATCCAGGCACCAGCAGATGCTTGAGCCGGATGCCAACGTCGGCGTACTGTGAGACATCGTCGGGGTTGTCTACCACCCCGCTGGTGGGCAAGCCGAACAGCCAGCCCTTGCGGGCTAGCAGCACCAGGAGAATTGCCAGGCAGAAGCTGGGCAGGCCCAGTCCCACGAAGCTGACGAAGGAGAAGACATAATCGCCAATCGAATACTGCCTCACCGCCGAGTAGATGCCAATCGGCACCGCCAGCAAGATGGCGAAGAGGATGGCGAAGAGCATCAGCAGCAGTGTATTCGCCAAAGGCCCGCGCAGCACGCTGGAGTCGGCGTACACCGACATATAGCCTCCATTGGGGTCAGGTTGCTGCCCCATATATATTATTCGTCCGGTAATGATGTCGTTGACTGCTTCCCCATTGCCAACCTTCCACGAAGTGCCAAAATTGCCAGTGAGGATGCCGCCCTTGCGCTGTAGTGACAGACAGGTTCCCAGCTTGTCGAAGTTGAACCAATCGCCACAGGCCGCCAGCTTGGTATTGGCATCGGCAACCTGCAAGGATAGATCGTGCATTTGCTGCTCGACGAACGCTTTGCGCGTCGGCTCAGTCACCGTTTTGTCTTCCTGCTGATAGTTGTACAGCAGG
>QHBQ01000274.1 GCA_003243865.1 Candidatus Chloroheliales bacterium
AGCAAGGCCTATCTAATCAGCCTCCCATAAGCAGAAGGATGCAACTAATGTCGAAGCGCCACCCCAACCTAACCTTCCTTCTCACCCTGGCCCTGCTGCTGGTCGTACCCGCGACGGGCAGCGCCGCCACCGCAGGCATTGACGAGCGCTACTTCGCCGAGACCGGCCACAGCGTGGTAGGCAAATTTCTCCACTACTGGGACGCGCATGGTGGGCTGGCCCAGTTTGGCTACCCGATCAGCGACGAGTTTGCCGAGGTATCTGACCTCGACGGCAAGAGCTATGGCGTGCAATACTTCGAGCGGGCCGTGTTCGAGCATCACCCTGAGAACCAGCCGCCCTACGACGTGCTGCTGGCCCAGCTTGGCACGATGCGCTACATGCAGAAGTATCCCAACGGCGCGGCGGGTCAGCAGGCCAGCGCCAGCAACCCCTACACCTTTGTCGAGACCGGCAAGACCATCGGCGGCAAGTTTCGGGTATACTGGGAGCAGCACGGCGGCCTCAGTCAGTTTGGTTATCCGATCAGCAACGAGTTTCAGGAAGTCTCCGACCTGAACGGCAAGCCGTACACGGTGCAATACTTCGAGCGGGCCGAGTTTGAGCTGCACCCGGAGAACCAGCCGCCCTATGACGTGCTGCTTGCTCAGTTGGGGACGTTTCGCTGTAACACGAAATGCAAAGGAGCAGTTTCCGCCGTCAGCAATACAAGGTACATCAGCAATAAGGTTCTTGGGCAGGTAGTAGCAACTGACCACTTCCTGTTCTGGCAGGGTGTAAACCCATCAACAGTGATGGGTTATAATCTAGATACAGGCGAGAGCTTTATCGCATTCGACAAATCAGTGCTAGAGCTAGCCACTGATGGTAAGAAGCTGATCTGGCTAACTGAAGATGGGCAAGCTACAGTCGTGCAAAGCTATGACCCTGCCACACAGAATATAAGCACGCTGATGCGCCCTGGCCCGTTGCAATACATGGGTGATTACTCAAGACTCATTACCCTTCACAACATAGCCTATAGCGGCGACTTGCTGATTTATGAGGATGGCGCATCGAACCATCGGGGTATCTACGTGCGTAATATCACTAGTGGCGAAGAGCGGCAAATCAGCGCAAAGGGAATGAACCCTGTTGCTGCCGACGGTATTCTGCTCTGGGCTGAACCTGATCCATTTCTGCTGAGAGGCAACACACCGTCACCATATACATCGCTGCATATGCTTAAACTAGACGGCAGCATAGCGGACACGCAGGCTACGAACTACAAGTTGCTAATCAGCTATGCTGTATCTGGTGATAACATTGTTTGGTCATCGGACTACGACGGTGCGAACGTATATAGTATTGCCACGGGTCGGACTAGAAGATTGCTGGATACAGGCTGGAGCGATGGGACAACGCATCGAGGAGACTATGCGGTTGAGATAGCAATCAGTGGCAGCAAAGTGGCATGGACTGACCAACGAGAGCCAGGCATCGGCGCAGATAGCCACATTAAGGTGTTGGATCTAAATACAGGCTCGGTGGGAGATATAGTTGCTCAGACTTCCAACCGGATGCACGTAAGGGCAATTACAAAGCAGAATATGCTTGTCTACACTGAGGAAGGTTTTATTGTTGACGGCGATTCTCTATTTATCGCCAACCTAAAGTAGCTGCCTGCTCACTCGAAATGCGGAGCCTTCAATGTCGAAGCGCCACCCTAACCTAACCCTCCTCCTCACCCTGGCCCTATTGCTTGCCTCGCCAGCGGTTAGCCGTGCCGACGACAAGGGTGGGGCATCCTTCGCTGGCACCGGCTACCAACTGAGCGGGCCGTTCCTAAGCTACTGGATAGCGAATGGCGGCCTCGACCGCTTTGGCTATCCGCTCACCGACGTGATGCACGACCCCGCGCTCGACCTCGATGTGCAGTACGTGGAGCGCGGGCGGCTGGAGTTGCACCACGCGGCCGGTGGCGATGTGGTGATGCTGGGGCGGGTGGGGGCGGAGCTAATCGCCGCCGAGCATTGCGCCTTCCCGCCTGCGACTAGCGGTGTGGGTAACTACTTCGCGGAGACCGGCTACCGCGTGCCGCCGGTCTTCTTCGCCTACTGGCAGAAGCGCGGCGGCCTCGCCAGCTACGGCTATCCGCTCTCGCCCACATACCAGGCGAATGGGATGCTGGTGCAGTGGTTCGAGCGGGCGCGCTTCGAATTGCACCCGGAGAACGCAGGCACGCCCTACAACGTGGAGCTAACCGCGCTGGGCCGCAACCTGCTCGACCGTCGCGCCGCGCTGCTGCCCTACCTGCGCGTGGTTGGCGACAGGCTGGTGTTCGGCCCTGACGACAAGCCGCTGCTGCTCAAAGGGGTCAACTACTCGCCCAGCGCCCATCCCTGGCGGCTGTGGCAGGAGTGGGATGAGCCGACCGTGGTCAAGGACTTCGCCCTGATGCACGACCTGGGCAGCAACACGGTGCGCATCTTCGTCACGGTGGACGACTGGCAGCACGGCTACTTCACCCGCCCGCGTATGGAGCGACTGCTGCAGATTGCGTCTGGCTACGGCATCCGCCCCATTGTCAGCCTGTTCGACAGCTACCGCAAGTATCCCGCGCCTGGCTGGGACAACTGGCCCACCAGCGACAGCGACCCCGCCGCGCCGATGGAGCATGATTACCTCAGCGCGGTGGTCGGCCCCTACGCGCTGGACACCCGCATCCTCGCCTGGGACATCTGCAACGAGGTGGATTACGTCATCCCCTACGCCGAGTGGGTATGGAAGGAACACGCCGCCAACCGCCTCGCCTGGCTGCGACGTATCGCCGCCTATGTGCGCACGATTGACCGCGCCCACCCGCTCACCGTTGGCCTCACCACTCACTACGGCCTCAACCAGCCAGTGCAAGCGGCGGACGGCGTGGGCGGCATCGTGGATTACGTCTCCTTCCATTATTACGAACACAACTACTATGA
>QHBQ01000093.1 GCA_003243865.1 Candidatus Chloroheliales bacterium
GCTTAACTTGTAACCGATAGTTCAGCGGAGAAACGGAGAAAGCGGACCAGGTCGCTATTAACCTAAGCCCCCAGCGGGGGTTTGGGGGAGGAATCTTGCCCTGGTGATAATGCCCGTCGTGACCGCGAGCCTTGACGTAGGGGCGAATCGCATACGCCCTATAGCCATGCGACAATGCCTGTCGGTACCGTCAATGCCGGTGTAGGGGCGGGTGGCGCTCGCCCTGCCGCCCGATGACGCCCATCAGAGGTATTAGCGGTGGTGGGTGGTTAGAACCGCGGAAGACACGGAAGAGGGGGGCGGCATTGACTCTGGCGATGGGCATTGATGTGCTTCACCAGGGCGTGATGAATCACGCCCCTACATTTTGTGTTCGATGCGATGTAGGGGCGCAATTCATTGCGCCCTGCTGCCAGTACCAGTACCAGTTCCAGTTCGACATATAGGGAACGGGCAAACTGGTATTGGTACCGACATTGAGGGGATGATGCGGTGTAGGGGCAGACTGCACTCGCCCTGCCGCCAGTATCAGTATCCTTTCGTTGCTGTTTCTACTATCTTTATCTCCTCGGCGGTCAGCCCGTATAGCTCGTATACCAGCCTGTCTATCTCCTTGTCGGTCGCCTCGATCTGGCGCTGCAATGGCGTTCGCTCTGGCGCGGTGTGCGCTTCGGCCAGCCGCTGGTGCAGCGACAGCATCCGCTCCACCAGCACCACTATCTGGTCATGCTGCACCTTCTCATCAGGCTTGCTCCGCTCAAGGGTGCGAATGGGTAGCTGCTCGATGAACTGCTTGTTGGCTGCGAAGTAGCCGCCGTGAAAGTTGGTGGACACCTGCTTAAGATAGAAGTCAAGCAGACGTGAGTTTAGCAGCCCGCAGAGATAGGCAAGGCTGGCATCGGCCTGCTTAATAGTAATGCCATAGCCACCAGTGGTAACGTTTATGAAGTAGTAATCATCTGCGTTGTCAAGATAAGCGGCTAGCTCAGTAATCATGTATGGTATCATCAGCTTTGGCTGCTCCCACATACCGATGTTCTGATTTCGGCCAAAGCGATACCATTGAGCATCTCTGAACTTGCCTCCTTCTCTATCTTCTAGCAACTTCTTGTTCCTGTTCAGGTATTCCCATGCTAGCGGATAGTTATGCGCCATCTCTTCCGGTGAATAGAGACGAGCCTTATTGTTTATCACCTCATATGGGAACAATACCTGTGCAGTTGGCACGGCTTCATACCTGTGAATACTGCCACTCCGCACAACCGGTTTAAGCATGACCGACTCAATCTTGAACCAGTCACCAAGCTCTTGTGAAAGAACAACGGTTGTACTATCTTCTTGCAGAGTATATTGCTTGAACAGGTAAACTGTGTCAGCACTAGTAATCGGCCCTTGATACATCCTGCTGGCAATATCGCCTAGCTTGACTGGCATCTTACTCAGCCTATCGAACAGGGCAGAGCCAGAGCCCACGCTAAAGTTCCACTCTGCCGCGCTGATGCTACTGGCAGGAATCACGCCAGTTGCCGCCTTACCCTTCTTGCGCCATGCGGCGAGGTCGCTAACCTTCGTCACCTCGACGCTATCGCGTCCAGATTTATCCAGGAACAGCAGGGTGGTGTAGGTGGTCGCGTTGTCGAACACCTGCTGGTCGCCGAAGTGTACCACCTCGGCCAGATGCCTGCCTTGCGCCAGCAGCCCGCGTAGCGGTTCGCCGTATTTCGCGTTGAAGAACTTGTGCGGCAGAATGTAGCCCAACCGCCCGCGTTGGTTCAGCAGGGCCAGCCCCTTCTCCACAAAGATAACGTAGATGTCGTAATTGCCCCTATTCGCCGCCGCGTAGTGCTGCTTATAGTAGTCAAGCGTCTCGCGGCCACCCGGCTCGTCCATCATCGTTTGGATGCGGATATATGGCGGATTACCGATTACCGCGTCGAAGCCGCCTGCCTTCATAATCTCGGCAAAGCCGTCGCTGCCCGCCCAATCGAAGGCATTGACCCGACTCTCCGCTTTCTCCCGCTCATCCGATGTAATCAAAGGCAGTTGCGTGATATTGAACTCAGGGCCAATCAGCGAGTTGCCGCACTTGATGTTGTCGCTCAGGTCGGGCAGGGCGCGTTCATGGAAAAAGCTCAACTGCTGGGCGATGCTCTGGTCGGTCTCGCCTTCCAGCACCTTTAGCAGCAACGACAGCTTGGTTACTTCCACCGCCTGCTGGTCAACATCCACCCCGTAAATATTGTTGCGTAGGATGCGCTTCTTTTCCTCAGTGGTTAGCCGCCACTCATCCTTGCTAACCTGAAACACTTGCTTGCCATGCTTCTGCGGTTCATGCTCTCGATACCAGTGCAGGTGCCAGTTAAGCAGGTAGCCGTATGCGCCGAGCAGGAACGAGCCGGAGCCACAGGCAGGGTCAAGTATCTTCAGGCTGGCGGCTTGCTTGGGGGTCTTGTGCTTGAGCAGTTCGCCTACAGTATGCGCCACGATGTAATCAACAATGTACTTGGGCGTGTAGAATACGCCGCCCGCCTTGCGTACCTCTGGCTTCTCCTCCACCTCTACCTTGCGGCCTGTTCCGCTGCCGCTAACGGTAATCACCCGCCCCAGAAACTGCTCATAGACTTGCCCCAGTATCTCCACCGGAATAACGTTGAAGATATATGGGCTGGTGGGATAGTAGAGATGGGTGATGATGTTGCGCAGCGGCGTATCGTCAATTTTGAGGTTGAGGGTCAGCTCGTCCGGCTCTTCGCGGCCCCGCTCCTCATCGAAGTGGAACAGGCCGGAGTTATAGCGAGCATCCGCCCGCCGGAACAACTGGCGCAGCCGGTCATAGATAGCCGCGCCATTGGTTAGGCCAAGCAACTGACCACCCACCTCGATGTTGCGGTCCTCACAAATACGCAGGAAGATGAGGCGGTCAAGCGTCATCTGCACCGCATAGTTGAGGTTGGCAACCGATAGTTGCGGATTATTGATCGCCACATTGCGGGCAAGCTCGGCCCGCCAGCCCTCGATTTCCTTCAGGAAGGCCACATCAACCGGCGTGGCATTGCGCGGCAGCTTCTGGCTGGCGAACTGCTCAAGGCTGCCGTTCAGCACTGCCTCATAAGAGAACAGTTTGTCAATCTCATCCCACTTGCTCAGGTATTCGTCAAACTGAAAATAAAAGGGTCGGGAGGCAGTAGCCTTGTCATTCGCTTCAGGGGCTACGCGGCAATCATAGACGGCAAACTCCTCGAAGTCGGTGAGGATGCTGACCGGCAGTTGTGCTGACCAGGCATAGCTACGCAGTTGCAGTGCGGGGCCGGGAGCATTAGCGATATTGACCGCTGGTTGCTTGGCCTCGACAAAGAAGCGGTTATCGCCGCCGATACGGAAGCAGTAGTCAGGAGCCTTGACCGTGCCGCCGATGCGCTGGGCGTACTCGGTGATCACATCGCGCTGCGCCTCCAGCTTACCCTTCTCGTTGCTGATGTCCCAACCTAGCACCTCAAAAAGCGGGTTGATAAAGTCAATCCGCACCCGCGCCTCTTTGTAGGTAGTCGAGCGATATCCAGCAAGACCGTCCTTGAACCTTGTAACCAGGTCTCTCACTGCATCAGGAGCCGCCATCACTTTTCTCCTTGAAGAAAGTATCTGCCTACCGCCTTACTTTATCACAAGCAGCGGCGAAACGCAACCCTCAACATTAAGATACAACCTTCGCTCGGCAAGTTGGTATTAGTGCGTCAGCGCGGTCTCGGCGGTGTTGCCGCGCGGTCTGGTTCCCTCTTCCTCCTGAATCCGCCCTCTTGCCAGCGAGATGAGCGCAGCGAGCAGGGTAATGGCGGCGATAGTGATGTAGACCGTGCGCATCCCTGCCACCTGCGCAGTGAGGTTGCTGATTGGCACATGGTTGGTGAGCGCGTAGCTGGTTCGGCTGCTGTACCAGACCGCCGCGCCCACCGCCACGCCGACAACGAAACCGAGGTTGCGCATGAACGATAGCAGGCTGCTGGCGACCCCGCGCTGTGTTTTCGGTGCGGCGTTGAGCGCGCTGCTGCTGTTGGGCGACTGAAACAGGCCCAGGCCAAAGCTGATCAGCGCAGTGCGCCAGACCACATCGTGCCATGACCAGCCTGGCTCCAGTCCGGTGAGCAAGAAGTAACCGGCGGTGGTAAGCAGCAACCCGCCGCTCGCCACCCAGCGCGGCCCGAACCTGTCGGACAGATTGCCACCGATTGGTGAAGCAACGCTGAGGGCAATTGGCCCGGCCAGCAGGATGAAGCCCGCCTGTCCCGCCGGATACTGCAGCACCTGCTGGAGAAAGAAGGGGATGACGAACAGGTTGGCCGCATTACTGGTGAACACCAGGCAAGCGGCGAGTAGCGCCGCCGCATAGGGCCAGATGCGGAACATGGATAGCCGCAGCAGCGGCTCTTTTGCCCTTAGCTCCCATAGCAGGAAAGCCGCCAGCAGCACGCCACCAATCCCCAGCAGGCTCAACACCAACGGGCTGCCCCAGCCGTAGCTCGGCTCCGGCGCAAAGTTCAGCCCGATCAGCACGCTGATGATGCCGACCACAAACAGCGCCGCGCCGGGGATGTCGAAGCCGTGCTGCACCTGCCGCTGCCCCTCAGGAATGACCACGTAAGCCCGCCAGATCGCCACCAGACCAATTGGCACGTTGACGAAGAAGATAGCGGGCCAGCCGAACGCGCTCAGGAGCAGACCACCCAGCACCGGCCCCAGGCTTGTTCCCAGCGCCACTACGGTGCCGATCCAGCCCAGCGCCCGCCCCCGCTCGTGTGGGCCGAAGGTGTCGCTGACGATTGCCGGGCCAATCGCGAACAGCATTGCCGCGCCCAGCCCTTGCAGCACCCTAAAGCCCACC
This sequence comes from Candidatus Chloroheliales bacterium, assembly GCA_003243865.1. Next base: position 4,877 of record QHBQ01000093.1, read on the forward strand.
AGCGACCATATATCCCAGGCCAGCCCGCACAGCAGTGAGCCGAAGGTAAACACCGCGAAGCCGTTGACATAGATGGGACGACGACCAATCAGGTCGGACAGCCTGCCGATGAGCAGCAGCGTGCTGGTGGTCGCTAGTAGGTAAGATAGCACTACCCACTCGACCGCATCGCCCGCCTGCAACTGCTGGCGGATGGTTGGCAGCGCGATGTTGACGATGCTGCTATCCAGCGTCGCCATAAACGTGCCGAACGCCAGCGTCGCTAGAATTATCCACTTGCGCCGATCCTCGCGCGGCCCGCCCTCTTCGCCCGGCGCAACCTTCACTTCATCTTTAGCCTGCTCTTCTGTAACCGCTTCTTCAACTCTATCTGCCATATGCGCCTCATCTGGTTAGATACGCATCGAACTATTATGCCGATATTATACCGCTGCTCCCCAGCAGATGGCAATCCTAACGTCATTGCTCCTCTCGAGGCGGGGGTGAAAGTCGCAGATTTTAGTCTTGACTAAAACTGGTAAATATGTTATACTAATTTTAGTGCCAACTAAAATAACTGACCGAGCTGGCCGACCACTCTACCAGGGCTGGCGGGAGAGGGAGACTGACAACCATGGATGATGACGGTAGTAGGGACAAAGGAGTCCAACCCACCGCTGACGAGCTTGACCCGGCGGTGGAGCAGTTCATCAACAGCATGGGTTTCTACTTCGAGGCCTATGGCGTGTCGCGCATCGGTGGGCAGATGATGGGGCTGCTGCTGGTGGCAGCGCAGCCGCTTACCGCCGAGGATATTGCTACCAGGCTGAAGATCAGCCGCGCCAGTGTGAGCATGAACATCAGGATGCTGCTAGCAACGGGTATTGCCGAACGCATCGGGGTCGCGGGCGATCGCCGCGACTTCTATCAGCTTCCTGCCGGGGGCATGGAAGTGATGCTCAGGGAGAACGCGCGGGGCGCTACGATAATGGTAAACCTTGCGGAACAGGGGCTGAACGCAATCGGACCACGGCATCCAGCCCGCCGCAACATGGAAGAGTTCGCCGCGATGGCCCACTTCAGCGAAGAGTTCTACAACAAGATGGTATCCGACTGGCGCGAGTACAAGGCGCAGCAGAGCAGCAGTAAGCAGGCAGTTAACCGAAAGGAGTCACAAGGTGCAGCAGCTACAAGACAACGCTAAGGTGAGCGGCGCGACAAAAACCGCAGCGGCGATTCAAACCCAGAAATTGACCAAATATTACGGCAGCGCTCGCGGCGTGGTTGACCTCGACCTGGAGGTGGCCGAGGGCGAGGTGTTCGGCTTTATCGGACCTAACGGTTCGGGCAAAACCACCACCATTCGCCTGATCACCGACCTGATCCGCCCGACGCGCGGCAGCGCCAGCGTCTTCGGGATGGACAGCCGTGCCGACAGCGTGGCAATCAAGCGGCTGATTGGCTATCTGCCAGGCGAGCTGGCGCTGTGGAACAACTTGACTGGCGCGGAGACCTGCCAGTACCTCGGCAACCTGCGCGGCGGGGTGAACAGCAAGTACGTGGAAGAACTCGCCGCCCGCTTCGACCTCGACTTGCGTAAGAAGTTCCGCGCCTACTCGAAGGGCAACAAGCAGAAGGTGGGTATCATCCAGGCGTTTATGCACAAGCCGCGCCTGCTCATCCTTGACGAGCCGACCTCCGGCCTCGACCCGCTCAATCAGCAGGAGTTCTACAAGCTACTCGCCGAGCATCAGGCGGGTGGGGCGACCGTGTTCCTCTCCTCACATATCTTCGAGGAAGTGGAGCATACCTGCCACCGCGTCGCCATTATCCGCGAGGGTGAGCTGGTGCGGGTGGCAACCATCTCCGACATCATCAACGAGAAGGCCCACCGCATGGAGATTACCTTCGATCAGCCGGTGAATCCCGACGAGTTCAAGCAGATCCCAGGCGTGACCTCGGTGGAGGCCAGCGATGGCAACAAGTTGACTATCAATGTGCAGGGCAGCGTCGCGCCGGTAATCCAGGCCGCCGCTCACTACAACATCGTCAACCTCATCACCCACGAGCCGACTTTGGAAGAGGCGTTCCTGCAATACTATCAGCGGGGGTGAGATTAAAGAGCAAAGATAAAAGATTAAAGATGAAGCGGATAGGTTCGATCATCTTTAATCTCTAATCTTTAATCTTTAATCTTCCGAAGGAGGCCGCCATGCTCAAGACAATTTGGCTGAAGACGATACGGGACAACTGGCGGGCGATCGCAGCCTTGGGGTTGGGCGTGGGCGCGCTATTCATCATCGAGGCTGCCACCTACTTTAGCGTCTATCCCACCATTGCTGATCGGCTGAAGGCCGAAGCGCAGATGAAGCCGCTATTGTCCACCGTGAGCTTCCTAATCGGCCCGCAGGTGGATGTCACCACCCTGGGCGGTTGGTTCTACCTGGAGGTATTCAGCTTCGTCCCGTTGCTACTTGGCATCTGGGCGATCATGACCGCCACGGGCATTACTCGCGGTGAGGAGGGCAGTGGGGCCGCCGATATACTGCTGACCACGCCAGAAAGCCGTAGCAGCGTGCTGCTGCAGAAGTGGCTTGGCTTTAGTCTGTCGCTGCTTGCGATTGGGATTATTGTCTGGCTGGCGATTGTAGTTTCCTACCTGGCGTTCAACGAGCCACTCGACCTCGCTGCCAGCCTGCTGGCGGCGCTGAACCTGGCATTTATCGCCTGGTTGTGGGGCTGCGTCGGTCTGGTCTTCGCCCAACTGTTCAACTCGCGTGGCGCAGCAGCGGGGATTACCGCCGGGTTGATGGTGACAACATACTTCCTCAATACCCTGGCGGGCCAATTGGACAGCACCAGATGGGCAAGCTACCTCTCACCATTCCATTTCTACACCGTCAACCGCCCTTTGGCCTCTGGCTTCAGTTTCGACCCATTCAGTTTTATGGTAGTGCCGCTGCTTGCCCTGGACTTCACCGCGCTAGCGGTCTATCTGTTCACCCGCCGCGACATTGGTGCAGCCCTGGGGCTACGCAAGGCGAATCTAAACCCAACCGCTCGGATTGTGCCGCTCAACTGGCACGAGCAAATGATGGGCAGCGTATTCACCAAAACCCTACGCGACCTGCGCTGGCCCACCTTCTGGTGGGCGCTCGGCCTCGCTGCCTATTGTGGCTACGTAGTGGGCCTCGGCAACCAGTACCTCGATGTTCTCAAAAATGGGTTGCTCAAGGATTCCAGCGTCATCAGCAAGATGCTGGGCAACATGGTCACGGTGCAGGATTTCCTCGCCTACACCATCTTCGCCTATGTGCCGGTAATGATTGCCGCCTTCGCCATTACCCAGATTGCGGGTTGGACTGGCGAGGAGGAGAGTGGCAGGTTGGAAACCCTGCTTGCTACTCCACAACCACGCTGGCAAGTGCTGCTCTCGCGCTTCGCGGCTGTGGTGGTCGCAAGTTTGGTGATCGTGCTGGTTGTTGGCCTGATGATTGCCCTGACCGGCGCTGCCGCATCGGTCAGCTACGATGCAGGCAAGATGTGGAGCGCATTGCTTTCGCTGCTGCCGCTCTCTCTACTAGTGGTCGCAGTTGGCTACGCCATCGCTGCCTGGCTGAAGCGACCCGGTGCAGCAGTGGCAATTGTTAGTGTCTATGTCGCTGCCGCTTTCTTGCTCTCTACCTTCCTGAACCCAATATTCAATCTGCCCGGCTACGTCAATTCCCTAAGTGTCTTCTACCAGTACGGCACTCCGGCGCAGAGCGGACTGGATGTCGGTAGCGTCGTTGGATTGAGCGGCGCTGCCCTCGTGCTGCTCGCCCTAGCGATATTCGGCTTCCAGCGCCGCGATGTGGCAAAGGCATAAGACAAGTTCAAAGATAAAAGATTAAAGACTAGAGATTAAAGAGGGTAAAGTTCATCCGCTTCATCTTTAACCTTTTATCTTTAGTCATTAATCTCCCAAAGGGGTGCAATCATGTTGAAGACCATCTGGCTGAAGACCGTTCGCGACAACTGGCGGGCGGCAGTGGCATGGGGAGTGGGCATTGGGTTGTTGATTTATGTTGGGGTGTTCGCGTATATCGCGCAATACCCTACCGTAGCTGCCCGCAAGCTGGCTCAAAGCGAATTCGGCCCGTTGTTCAGTACCTTCCGCTTTCTCATCGGGGATCCCGTGGACATCAGCACACCGGGCGGGTTCGTCACCTTCCGCTACTTCCCCATCCTGCCGGTGGCGCTCGGTATCTGGGCGATCCTGGTAACCACCAGCACGCGAGGCGAGGAGCAGCGCGGGATTGGCGACCTGCTGATGACCACCCCGCATCCGCGCAGTAGCGTGCTGGCGCAGCAGTGGTTCGGTTTTAGCCTGGCGCTGCTGATTGTCACGGCGCTGATGTGGCTGGTAGGTATAGCAGGTTGGCTGACCACTGGCGAGCCGCTCGATGTTACTGCCATGCTAATCGCCAGCCTAAATGTGGGCTTCGCGGCGTGGGTGTGGGGCAGCCTGGGTTTGCTGCTGGCTCAACTCTTCGCTTCACGGGGGATGGCATCTGGCATCACCATCGCTCTGCTGATCTACGCTTATTTCATCAACAATCTCGCCGGAATGTTCGACCGGCTGACCCGATTCGCCGCGATCTCGCCATTTCACTATTACGCCCTCAACAAACCGCTGGCTCCGGGCTGGAGTTTCGACCCTCTCGCCTTCGCCATCGCGCCGATACTAGCGTTGATATTCTTTGGGCTGGCCCTCTTCTTCGTCAATCGCCGCGATGTCGCCGCCGCCTACCCGCTGTTTGGGCAGCGCAGCCGCCGGGTTAGCACCAGGCCGCTCAACTGGCATAACCCATGGCTGGGCAACCTGTTCCTCCGCAATCTGCGCGATCTGGCTTTGCCCGCTTTCTGGCGGCTGCTGGGTCTCGTCTTCTACGT
>QHBQ01000169.1 GCA_003243865.1 Candidatus Chloroheliales bacterium
CTGGCGGCGATGTTGGTGCTGTCAGTGCGCATATAGGTGATCAGGCCGACGCTGCCTTCCTGGGGCAGGTCAATACCCTCGTATAGCTGCTGCGCAACAATCATGGTGCGTTTAGCGGTGAAGCTGAGCTTGCGGCTGGCCTCCTGCTGCAAGGTGCTGGTGGTGAACGGCGCGGATGGGTTGCGGCGCACCTCGCGGGTCTTCACGCTGTCTACCAGGTAATTCGCACCTTGCAGTGCCTTGATTACGGCGTAAGCCTCATCGCGGTTGTGCAGTTCCGCCTTCTTGCCCGCAATGCTGATCAGTTGAGCGTGGAACTGATCGCTCGGTTTCGGCCTGGCAAGCCGCTTGCTGAAATCGGCCTCGATGCTCCAGTATTCGACCGGCACGAACGCCTCGATCTCGCGCTCACGCTCGACAATCATGCGCAGAGCCACTGACTGCACTCGCCCCGCGCTGAGGCCGCCCTTCACCTTCTTCCACAGCAGCGGGCTGATGCTGTAGCCAACCAGCCGGTCGAGGATGCGGCGGGCCTGCTGCGCGTTGACTAGATCCATATCAATCTGGCGGGGGTGGGCGACCGCCTCCTGCACCGCCTCGCGGGTAACTTCGTGAAACTCAACCCGATAGACCGGCTTGTGTCCTGCTGCGCCGGTCGCTTCCAGCAAGTGCCAGGCGATCGCCTCGCCCTCGCGGTCGGGGTCAGTGGCAAGGTAGATGGCGCGGGCGCGTTCCGCATCGGCCTTCAGTCCCTTGACCGTCTGCGATTTATCGCGGGGGATGAGGTACTGCGGCGCGAAGTCGTGTTCTATATCCACGCCCAGCTTGCTCTTGGGCAGATCGCGGACATGGCCGTAACTGGCCCGCACTGCATATCCTCGGCCCAGGTACTTGCTGATCGTCTTAGCCTTAGTCGGCGACTCGACGATGACCAGGTTGCTGCCTTGCGGCACGCTACTGGTGGTCGCCGCGCTGACGCTGGCGCTGCCGTCGGCGGAGGTCGTGCGCTTGGCACGGGGGGTGGTTGGCTTCGTCGGCTTGGTCGCCGTCGTTGCCTTTTTCGTGGTTGTCTTCTTCGCCGTTGCGGTGGTTTTCTTCACCGTCTTCTTCGCGGCGCTGGTCGCGCTGCGGCGCGGGGTAGTCTTTTTGGTGGGCATTTTCACACTTTTCAGTAGAGCTAATTGTCAGAAGAAGGCAGGCGATGGGCAGTACGATTGGCCCAATTAGCCAATTGCTGATGCTCATCTGGTTGCAAAGGTTTGGCGTGACTGATGACGGAGCAGATAGACGACTACTTCGCCCGCTTGCTCTTCACGGCGATAAAACAGATTATAAGGTTTAACACTAAGGTAGCGGTAAGAGTCAGGAAGGCCAGTGACACGCTTGCCATAATTCCACGCAGTTTGCTCCAGGCCATCATAAAGGCGGTCGCCTAGCTTCTCTGAGGCTACAAGCCCAAAATGCTCTAGCGAATAGTCGGTTGCTTCATCTATCGCAGCATACACAGATTCGGAAACTCGAATGATCACTTGGTCGTCTTGGCCTCCCTTGCCCTTAGGGTGGCAAACTTGGCATCAAGTCTGGCCCTTACCTCGGCCAACGACAGGGTTGGCCCAGCCGCCGCCTCATTAGCAAGCCGAATATGATCGGCAGCGCTCAGGTCTGGGGTAAGGCTCTCAAGTGACTCTGGCTCGACCATAACCAGTTCCTCGGCCACACTCAAGGCGCTGGTCTGGATGAAGGTGGCGAGATCGGCATCACCGCGCGCCTCGTCAATCAGGGCGCGCTGCTCCTCGCTCAGGGTTAGGGTAATGGTGTAATCCATGATCATCCTCCGCTAGTTACTAATCATCTACCCCCTGGCAGCCGCCAGGTATAAACTGGCCTCGTCGAACCAAATATTACCTGCTTTGCCCACGCTTGTCAAGACATGAGCCGCGATTCACACACAACCTTAATATTGTTTCACGTGTAGCAAAGCTAGAAGCCAGCGAGACCGACGAGCACGGCGATGGCAATCGAGCCGGTCATGGTAAGGATAAAGGCAAGCCAGCCGTTGAGGGCGGCACGGTAGTTGTAGTCGGCGGTGGCGCCCTGGAGGGTACGGGCGCGGGCGCGCTGCTGGTAGAGAGCCATGCCGCTGCGCTGCCAGATCAGCCAGACCACGCCGAAGATGAGCATGGCGGCCACCTCGGCGAAGATGGTGCGGCGCAGGAATCCCTGCTGATCAGCGCGGAAGAAGGAGACCACCAGCAGCAGAGAGATAAGCAGTAGCGCGTTGCGCGAACCTCGCAACACCAACAGCCACTTATCGCGGCCTTCATCGCCGCCCGATACTAGCACCGGTTCGCCTCTTCCACTAGCGGCAGGTTGAAGGAGAAGGTACTGCCCACGCCCAGTTCGCTCTCCACTCGAATCTCGCCGCCGTGCTTCTCGACAATCTGCTTGCTGATTGGCAGGCCGAGACCGAGGCCGCCATAGCGGCGGCGATAGGCGTCCTCAACCTGACTGAAACTGCCGAAAATGTTGTCCAGATACTGCGGGGCGATACCCGCGCCGGTGTCGCAGACGTAGATGTTGACGTAAGCGGGCTGCTCGGTTGGTCGCCAGCCAACCTTGATTGCGCCCCCTCTGGCAGTGAACTTGATCGCGTTGGCGAGCAGGTTGAGCATCACCTGACGCAATTGGTTGGGGTCGGCACAGATCATTGGTGAGGAGGGAAAGTTGCCGCCGCTCAAATGTGGCGCAACCAGTTCGACGCTGAGACCTGCGTGGGTGGCGCGGGGTTCAATTTCGTGTACGATGCTATCGAGGAAGGAGTGAACCGGCACCGTGATGAGCCTGAGTTCGAGCGCGCCCGCCTCCATATGTATCAGGTTGAGCATCGCTTCGACGTTAGCGAGCTGCTCCTCAGCGGCGTAGCGCATAATCTGGAAGAAGCGCCGCTGGGTGTCGGTGATTGGCCCGGCGCTGCCATCCTCGATCACCTCCAGATAGGCAAGCAGGGTAGCGAGAGGTGAGCGCAGTTCGTGGCTGAGGCGGGCGAGAAAGCTGCTCTTCAGGCGGTCGAGTTCGCGCAATTGCTCGTTCTGCTCTTGCACGGTGGTGAGCAGGCGGGCATTACGAATGGCAATGCCAGCATAGCCCGCCAGCGCGCTCATGATATTCTCATCTTCGTGGCTGAACTGATGGGCCTGCTCGTCATAGACGCACATCCCCCCGATCACCTTGTCGTCAGCGAACAGCGGCACCGCCAGCACCGCCTTGAACCCATACCTTGATGCAGTGCGACTAAGCAGCGGGAAGCTGTCGTCGGTGCTGAGGTCGGCGATGCTAACCGGGCGGCGCTCGACCACTGCGCGGCCAACTACGCTGTCACCGCTTGCCTTGAACCTGGCATTGTTGATCAGGGTGACATAGTCTTCACTCATCCCCTTCGAGGCCACAATCCTGCCAGTGTCAGTCTCCGGCTCGATGAGGAAGATTGAGACCTGGTGCGGCCCCAGGTTGGCGCTAGCCGCATCCATAATTGTATGCAAGGTCTGGTCGAGATCGGTGCTGGCAACCACCGCCATCGCACTCTCCGCCAACAGGTCGAGGTTGGCAAGCCGCTGTTGCAGGTGAGCCTGTTCGCGGGCGTGGGCTACGCTGCCCGCCAGACTATCGGCCAGCGGCAGCAGCAGCTCGCCTTGCTGACGAGTGAACTGATAGTCGGGGCGGTGGCTGTAGAGGTTCAGGCCACCAATAGCCAGTTCACCTTTCTGCTCCACGATCAGGACGGTAAGTGCTGAACAGATACCCTCGCGCCGCATCAAATCCAACTGCTCGGCAGGCGCACCTTGCTGACCGTTAAATATCAAAATCCGGTTGTTTGTACCATCGAGGTTAGGTGGGGGTTGCTAGCTTGTCGCTGGCTGAGATAGGCGTCGGACAGATTGTACCCCACCCGCAATTTGGTGGTGCCAGTATTTGCATCTATAAGTCCGATGCTGGCGGCGTCTGCCCCGCTGATGTGGGCGGCGTGTTCGGCGGCGGCATAGAGCAGCGCATCGTCAAGCGAGGGGGCGTTGGCGAGCGAGAGCAGCAAGTCGAGCGTTTGCTCCCGTTCGCGGCGCTCATGCAGCAATTGGCGCACCAGTAGGCCACTGAGCAAGCTGGTCGCCGCAATCAGCAAGGTGCGGAAAAGAACTTCAACTGCGGGAAATGGGTAGTTATAAAGCTGCGACATTGCGATCCAGAGCAGAGGATAGGCAAATGCAAAGATAACGCAACTAGCAAGCGCGCCCAACGAGCCGGAGCGGAAGGTTGCGCCGATTACAATTAGGACATAGACGACGTAGAAGGCATCCCGCCCGTTGACGGTGGCGAAGGCAATTAGCGAAAAGACAACCATGTTGTCAAGGGCTAGCGCGAAGGTGCCAATCCGCCGCTGCTGGGCCAGGTTAGTAGGCAGCCGGTTTAGCCGCCAGATGATTAGGCTATAGATTGCTGCTGTGGGTATGGCAATCATCAGCCAGAGGGGCAAAAAAGGGATGACCAGGCCGAGAACGAGGGCGATACCTAGCAAGACCCAACGCAGCATCATGAGGGCGGCCTCACGCTGCTTCAAGTCAACAATTGTCTCTTGCGAACCGGTCAGCACATCCATGACTAAACTGGCGCTCCTTGCTGGGGCTAAACAGTTTCGTATAGCCTTCAGTATAACAGAACACGCAAGGGCTGACAAGCGAAAAACGGAGGGGTTGGGTGAGAAATAGTAGCAGAACAAGCGTTTGGTAAGGTTGTGGTAAGGCTGCGGCGCATCGTGAAGTCGCCAGCCCGCGCCTGGTCATAGACGGAGACAATGTTGCGGGCAATCGCGCTCCAGCTACGTTCGACCATCGCCCGCTGGCGGAGGGCAAGGCCGCGCTCACGCAGGGCGGCGGGGTCGGTGTGCAAAGCTTCGCTGAGGCAGTCGGCCAGCGAGGGCGCGCTGCCGCGCACGGCGTAATAACCAAGCTCCGCGAGGAACTCGCGGCTGGTGGGCGTGTCGAAGCAGACGGTGGGCAGGGCCATCGCCATGTAGTTCGCAATTTTGCCCGCACCCTCAGTGGTCGAGAGTTTGGGGGCAACTGCTATCTCGCCGAGGGCGAGATAGTCAGGAGCTTCATCATAGGGGATGCGCCCGCTGATGGTGACGTGATCGCCGATGCCCAGGTAGTCGGCGAGGCGGCGATAGTCGTCGGCACCAGGGTAGCCCATAATCAGGAAGTGGCTGTCGGGGTGGCTGGGGAGCAGCAGGCGGGCGGCTTCAAGCAGCAAGTCAGTGCCTTGATAGGGCGCGAGTTTGCCGAGATAGACGATTACTCGCCGTCCTGCGGGGATGCCAAGCTCGGCGCGGAGCGCGTCCACCTTTGCCCGCTGCTCGGCGGTGCTGGGCGGGGCAAAACGGTGAACATCCACCCCATCGGCGATAGTGAAGATGCGGGCGGGGTTGACGTGGTGTTCGGTGCGCAGTTGGGCGGCGGCGTTGTGCGAACTGGCGATAATTGCGTCGGCCATCCGGTCAATCACCTGCTCCAGCGCGCGGAAGGGCTTGTAGAACCTGCCGTTGGCGCGGATGAAGCGGTGATCCACCATCTCGGCGCTGAGGCTGCCCTGATAGTCGAAGATGACCGGCACGTGGCGAGCGGGGTAGAGGCTGCGGGTGAGGCGGCCAATCAGCGCGCCCTCATGCAGGTGGGCATGGATGACGTCGGGGCGCATTGCCCAGGCCGCTCGCAGGGTGCGTAGGAAGAGCATCGGGTCGTAGAGCATCTTGCGTTTCGATGAGCCGATGCTAACCTCGCGGTGGCCAGTGAAGGCGGCGCGACGAATGTCCACCCCCGGCACGTTGTTGCCGCTACCATAGGTGACGATGGTGATGCGGTGGCCCAGCCCCTGCAGCGCCCAGACCTCTTCGAGGATGCGCACGTGCGCGCCGTAGTGGGCAAAGAACGAGGTCGG
>QHBQ01000320.1 GCA_003243865.1 Candidatus Chloroheliales bacterium
TGCGTAGCACCGGATGCACGCCGCCATCGCCTCTGGCCTCAAGCTCCGCCTGCGCTTCTTCAAACTCTCTAACCCTGGCTTTGGTAATTTTATACTGCCGTGCGTTCTTAATCATCGCTTGGTCCTCGCAAATCAATCTTCATCGAAGGGCGGTATCATAGCACAATTATATCCTTGTGTGGGATTGTTGTCAAGCCGCCAAGCGGGGGTAACGCCCATAGTACCTACAATACCGGTGTAGGGGCAGGTTGCACTCGCCTTGGTTGTCGGTACCAGTACCAGTTCCACTTTAACACATAGGGATCGGGCAAACTGGAATGGAATGAGCAATGATAAGCATTGTCGGCGCTTCACCAGGGGCGTGATAAATTATGCCCTTACATGGGTTCGTGCTTATAGTGGTACAAATCCATTGCGCCCCGACCGCTTCTATGCTAATATAAAGCCTGTCACGCAGATAAACACGTCCGCACAGAGGAGCGCATATGGCCATGCTAGAAGGCTATAACTTCATCACCAATCAAGGGTTGTTTCAGGATTACTATCTGACCCAGCGGCTGGCCGCCAGCCTGCCGCTGGCTCCCGACGAGCAGCGCGACCCTGACGTTGCCCGCCAGCAATCGGACCAGGCGCTGCAGCAGGTGGCCGCCTTGTGGCAGCGGCGACAGCCCACCTTTGCCGCCAGCGAGGACAACGTGGCCGACTTCGTCAAGGACGGGGCCCGCATCCTGGGGATGAGCGCGTCGGGCCAGAGCTATATCCAGCGCAGCGGGTTGACCAGCCTGCGCGCCGATGTCACCCTGTTTGGCAATGATGCCGCCATCGGGCGCTTCGCCCACAGCGCAGCCCAGGATCATCGCACCCGCTTCCGCGAGACTTTCACTGTCGCTGAGGTCAAGGGGCCGGGCAAGGAACTCGACAACAAGCGCAGCGACGATACCAACCCCAGCTATCAGATTAGCCAGTATCTTACCTATAGCGGGCTGGATTGGGGTATCCTCAGCGATGGGGCGCGCTGGCGCATCTATCACCGCTCCGATCCGCCGCGCACTGATGTCTACCTCGAAGTGAACCTCGGCCAAATCCTGACCGAGCCTGACCTTGCCCGCCGCGCCGAGATGTTCTACTGGTTCTACGCCTTCTTCGGCAAGGCGGCGTTTGATCGCTTCGACCGACGCAGCTTCCTCGATACCGTGCTGGCGGGCAGCAATCAGCACGCCATCGGCTTGCAGCGCGACCTGCGCCGCCAGGCGTTCAGCGTGGTGCAGGAACTGGCGCGAGGCATCCACGTTACTGACCCTAACCTGCCGTTGGATGAGGTCAATCGCCGCGCCACCGTCATTCTCTATCGCCTGCTGTTCATCAAGTACGCCGAGGATCGCGACATCTTGCCGGTGGACAACCCCAACTATCGCAACCTCTATGGCTTTGCCAACCTGGAGCGTGATATCCTCAGCCGCCTCGATGCTCCCGGTGTGCAACTGGGTGAGGGTGCAAACCGCACTCAGTTCTGGCAGCGGCTCAATGTCTTCTTTGGCGCGATTGACGAGGGTGATGCGGAAGCGGGTATCTATCCCTACGACGGCGGCCTGTTTCACTCTAGCCAGCTTGCTAACACCAGCGTTCCCGACCTCTACCTGGCGCGGGCGGTGGACAAGCTGGCTCGTGTGCCAGGGGCGGACGGCAGCAAGGTGCAGGTGGATTACCGCGAACTCGAAGGCCGCCACCTCGGCAGCATCTACGAGGGCTTGCTGGAGCAGAGCCTTGCCAGCGACGAGCGCGGCCAACTCGTGCTGGTCAGCGCCGAGCAGCGCACCGCCAGCCAGCGCCACGATACCGGCAGCTACTACACCCCCGATTATGTGGTGGATTACATCGTCAGTCAGACGGTTGACCCGCTCTGCCGCGGCCAGGATGCGGCGGCGATTGCCGCGCTCAAGTTGCTCGACCCGGCGATGGGTAGCGGCCACTTCCTTACCGCCGCGCTGCATCGCCTGGCCCAGTGGCACGCCCGCGCGGGCAAAGCAGGCCCCCGCGCCGCCAGCCAGAGTGATGATGACTATGCCGCGCTGGTGGCGGCGCAATCGGTCAGCCATGACGAATTGCTAGCCTCGCTGCGCCATCTCGCCGAACGCTGCATCTATGGCGTTGACCTCAACCCCCTGGCGGTCGAACTGGCGAAGCTGACCCTCTGGATCGAGACCCTCAGTCGTGACCGCCCGCTCTTCTTCCTCGATCATCACCTCAAGTGCGGCGACAGCCTGCTCGGCGTGCCGCTCAACCTGGCGGCGGTGGGGCAGTTGCCGTTGCAGAAGCTCACCCGCAAGGCCGCTGCCGCGGCCGCCGCTGCTGCCGCCGGGCAAATCAATGCTTTCGAGTACAATTTTGAGAAGAAGGCCCAGACGCTGATCAGCTTCTATCAGCAAATCCAAAGCCTATCCAACGACGACCCTGCCGAGGTGAGCGCCAAGCAGGATGCCTATCGCCAGTTCGAGGCTCAGGTGGAGCCTTTCCGCTATCTGGCCGATGCGTGGTTGGCCCCCTACTTCGGTATTGCCGTGGACGACGCCGCCTATCGCTACGCCAGCGAACAACTGGCTGCCTCCGTCGCCGAGTGGCAGGCGGCCAGCGCCGCGGATAATCTGCCCACCGCCGCTGCCCTGGGGCAAGAGCGCCGCTTCTTCCACTGGCAACTGGAGTTTCCCGATGTCTTCTACGGCCGGGCGGGCGGCTCCGGCTTCGATGCGGTGGTTGGCAACCCGCCCTATGTACGCCAGGAGCGGCTGGGCGAAAAGGTCAAGTCGGTACTTGCTGGCCTCTACCCCGCCATCTACGATAGCATCGCCGACCTTTCGCTCTACTTCTTTGCTCGTGGCCTGGGGCTGCTGCGCGCGGGCGGGGCGCTCGGCTTTATCTCCTCCAACAAGTTCATGCGCACTGGCTATGGGCAGAGGCTGCGCGAGTACCTTGCCAGGGGCAGTATCAGCATTCAGCAAATCGTGAACCTGGGCGAGGCGCGGGTCTTTGAGGAAGCGGCCACCGACACGGCTATCTTCACCCTCAGAGCCGACATCCCCAGCGCGAACCATCAAGTTGCTTACAGCGTGCTGCCCCGTCGCTTCGAGGAAAATGGCTTCGAGGCGGCAATCGAGCAAACCCAGATTAACCTGCCGCAGTCCGGCCCCGCCTTCAGGCCGGAAGGTTGGTCGCTGGACAGCGCCGCTGCCGCCACCATGGTCGGCAAGCTGGAGGCTACCGGCCTGCCGCTCGGCGAGTACGTGGGCGACATCATCAGGCGCGGCATTCTCACTGGCTTCAACAAGGCATTCATCATAGACGAGACCGCCCGCGCCCAGCTAATTGCCGAGGATGCCCGCTCCGCCGACATTATCAAGCCATTCGTGGATGGTGATTATGTGCGCCGCTATCGCCTTGAGCCAAAGGGCAAATACCTAATCCTCACCTACATCGGCGTGCCGATCGAGCAATACCCGGCGATCTTCCGCCACCTGCAACAATACCAGGCCGAACTGGAGCGCCGTTCCGACCAGGGCAACTACTGGTGGGAATTGCGCCCGTGCAGTTACTACGCCGATTTTGAGCAGAACAAGATAGTTTACCCGGAGATGGCGATGTCCAGCCGCTTCACTCTGGATAAGGAACACTATTACACCAACAAGACTGCTTTCATCATCCCCAAAGATGACCCATACCTGCTGGCCCTGCTTAACTCGAAGCTAATTTGGTACTACCTGAAGCAGGTGTGCGCCGTTCTGGGCGTGGCGGAGCAGGGTGGCCGCCTCAACTTGCAGGCAATCTACCTCACCCGTGTGCCAATCGTGAAGCCACAGCCGACCACCCCACCCGACGAGCGGGCGCAACTGGCGGCGGAGGGGCGGCGGTTGTACGAGTTGTGGCTGGGGCGGGACGACGCTGGAGAGATGGAAGCATGGCTGGCGGCGCGGATGGCGGGCGAACAGGGCCAGGGCGATGTGCTGGCCGACCTGCTGGCAATGCTGGCGGGGGAGATGCTGCGCCTGCATGGGGCGGAGCGGGCCGAGCAGCAACGCTTCCTCGCCGACCGCAGCCGCGAGTGGGGCGCGGCGATTGACAGCCTGGCGGGCCGCGAGGCGATCCGCAACTACGCCGCCGGGGACTTTGCCCGCTTCGTCGCAGCGGTAAAGCGCAACGCCCGCATCCTCGCCCGCGCGGGGATTGACCTGGATCGCGACCGCGATTACCACCGCCTGGAGACCAACTTCAACGACTCGCTGACCGTGCTCGGCGACCTGCGGCAGCAAATCGCCCGCAGCGACGAACTGATTGACCACGCCGTCTACACCCTCTACCGCCTGAGCGCGGCAGAGGTAGAAGTAGTGGAGGGGCGCATGGCATACGCCCAGTCACCCAGCAGTGATGCCCATCGTGACCTGTAACCTTGCCCGCCTCTTCCGCGTTTTCCGCCTCGTTTCCGCGTCTTCCGCGGTTCTAATCCCACCCACCACCCGCAACACTGACTACAGGCGTGACGGTTAGTCGGCAGGGCGTATGCCATGCGCCCCTACACCGCCTCACCTCTCAGGGTCAGTACCAATACCAGTTTGCTGCTCCCTATGTGTCGAACTGATACTGGTACTGGTACTGGCACCCAGCGCCTCGATTTCACCCCTCAAGGTTCATTCCATTCCAGTTTCACCATTACCCTATGTGTCGAACTGGAATGGAATTGGAATGGCAGCAGGGCGGGCCACCGCCCGCCCCTACATCCGTTTATCCGCTGTCACAATCCGTTGGCTAGCCGTTCGTTGCTGGCGATGGGCATTATCGCTGGGCAAGATTTCTCCCCCCAACCCCCGCTGGGGGCTTAGATTAGTAGCGGTGCGAGATTAGTAGCAGCTCAAGATTTCTCCCCCAACCCCCGCTGGGGGCTTAGTAAAGCTAGCTGGGCGAGATTCCTCCCCCAACCCCCGCTGGGGGCTTAGATTAGTAGCAGCTCAAGATTTCTCCCCCAAACCCCCGCTGGGGGCTTAGGTTAGTAGCGGCTGGGGCTTAGGTTGTCGCTACCCATCATCCGCCTATCCGTTTATCCGCTTTTACGAATCCGCTAGCTCATCCGCTTATCCGCTGGCTCATCCGCTTATCCGCTTTTACGAATCCGCTAGCTGAATCTGCGCCCCCTTCTAATCCAGCTCTAATCAGCCGCGCTAGCAACAACCTTGACACTGCCCTGCCTTTCCTATAGAATATGCCAGCCTGATCCGATGTAATAAGCGGGCGCATTAGGCTGCGCCCTGAAGGAGAGCAG
>QHBQ01000318.1 GCA_003243865.1 Candidatus Chloroheliales bacterium
GAGAAAGTTACCCTTGTCAGCCCCAGCGGGGGTTTGGGGGAGGAATCTTGCCCCAGCGCAATGCTGCTTACAAGTGATCGGCCCTGGCAGCAGGGTTCGTACTTACGATAAACATGGTTGTAGCTTCAAGATTTCTCCCCCAACCCCCGCTGGGGGCTTAGATTAGCGGCGCTTCAGCTATCTTTAATTCTTAATCCTTAATCTTTAATCCCCACGCAGCAACTGCCCGGCGATGACCATGCGCTGCACTTCGGAGGTGCCTTCGTAGATGCGGGTGATGCGGGCGTCGCGGTAGATGCGCTCGATAGCGTAATCCTTGACGTAGCCGTAGCCGCCATGGATCTGCAAGGCTTTGTCGGCGCAGCGGGTGGCGAGTTCGCTGGCGTACAGCTTCGCCATGCTCGCCTCTTTGGTAACGCGCTCGCGCTTATCCTTCTCCACCGCCGCGCGGTAGATGAGCAGCCGCGCCGCCTCGATCTCGGTCGCCATGTCGGCCAGCATGAACTGGATGGCCTGGTAATCGCTGATTGGGTGGCCGAACTGCTCGCGCCCCATTGCGTACCAGGTGGCCTCCTCCAGCGCGGCCTCGGCGATGCCCAGCGCCTGCGCGGCGATGCCGATGCGCCCGCCGTCAAGCAGCGACAGGGCCAGCTTCAGCCCGCTACCCTCCGCGCCGACCATACTGGCGACCGGTACGCGGCAATCCTGGAAGATCAGCTGGGTGGTATCCGAGGCCCGCAAGCCCATCTTTTCTTCCTTCTTGCCAATGCTGAGGCCCGGGGTTTCCTTCTCGACGATGAAGGCGCTGATGCCGCGACTCGGCTTCACCTCCTTGTCGGTCACGGCGAAGACGAGGTACAGGCCGCCACTCTTGCCGCTGCTAATCCAACTCTTGGTGCCGTTCAGCACGTAATCGTCGCCATCGGGGTAAGCTGCCGTCCTCATGCTGGCGGGGTCACTGCCTGCATGCGGTTCGCTGAGGGCGTATGCGCCGAGCAGTTCGCCATTTGCCAGGCGGGGCAGATACGCCTGCTTCTGCTCCTCGTTGCCGCCGCGAGCGATGGCGGTGGAGACCAGCGAGTTATGCACCGAGGTGACGGTGCCAACCGCAGGCATCACCTTGTTAATCTCTTCGAGGATGAGGACATAGCTGAGGGTATCCACCCCAATGCCGCCATACTGCTCTGGTATCAGCAGGCCGAAGAAGCCGAGGTCGGCCATCTCCTTCATCTGCTCGCTGGGCATCCGCTGCTGCTCGTCGCACTCAGCGGCAACCGGGCGCAGCTTCTCCTCGGCAAACTCGCGGGCCATCTGCTGCAGCATTTGTTGCTCTTCGGTCAGTTCAAGGTTCATCTAATGCTCCTCCTGCCTTCGCCTAACTCCTCTGGCTGATACGGGTGGCCGGTGCGCTCTGCCTCATTAGCCAACGCCTCAAGTTCCTCTGTGGACGGCAGCGGACGACCACTGTACCAGAGAAGGTACACCACCACCAAGCCTTTAGCTTCGTTACGTCGGCAGAGCAGAATATAGGGATAGCGTTTGAGAGCGAGGCGATAGTGCTGAGGTGGCAAGTCGGCTATACGTGCGCCGGGCAGGGTAGCGGCCATCTGTATCAGCTTGAAAATGCTTGCAGCCAGCTTCCGGGCTGTGTTTGCGCCGTACTCTTGTCGCGCATATTCAACTGCTTCAATGACCTGAGTATAGATCTGATTTAGCACCAGAATCGTCACTTGCTGGCCCCTTCCGGCCACAGATCAGGGAAGTGAGCTTTGACCTTAGCGATCAGCTCATCAGGGCTCATACTCTGGCCCGGTTCCTCTGCAAGGTCAGCCAGACGAATGTGGTCGGCTGGGGTTAGGCCGGGGGTAATTTCTGCCACGGACAGCACCGCCTCGCCCATATCGCGCAGGGCTTGCTCCTCCAGCGCGGTTAGAGCATACTCGGCAATCGGTTTATCTCCCCGCGCCTCGTCAACCAGGGCGCGGATATGCTCAGGTAGGTCAATAGTAATGCTGGTCATAGGTGATACCTCCTTCTGGATAATTGTCGGGTGACACGGCTTATTATTACAACCGCAGATGAGCTAGGCAGCCAGGGCAACAGCCCTGTCCGTTTACTCCGTTTGTCCGTTGAACAGTCCGCTGGCTGGTTCCGTTTTTACCAACCGCGGTTGTAATATTATGCGCTTCGCCCTAACGACTTAGGTCGGGGGACGTGTACCACACGCCCCTACGGATTGGCTCTGGCGCAACTCGCACCCACCCCCAGCCCCTCCCACTGGGAGGGGAGTTTAGTGCGTTACTCATGCCTAAAAGAGAAGCCTTGGCCTCGCGCAGCAGGTGGCGGGCGATAACCAGGCGCTGGATCTCGCTGGTGCCTTCGCCGATCTCGGTTAGGCGCACGTCGCGGTAGTAGCGCTCGACCGGCATCTCGGTGGTGTAGCCCATACCGCCGTGGATCTGGATGGCCTGGTGGCAAGCCCGCTCGGCGATTTCGCTGGCGAACAGCTTGCCCATCGCCGCCGCCTTGCCGAACGGCTGGTGGCAGTCCTTCAGCCAGGCCGCCCGCCAGACCAACAGCCGCGCGGCTTCGATTTGGGTCGCCATGTCGGCCAGCTTGAACTGGATTGCCTGGAAGTTGCTGATCGGCTGGTTGAACTGGTAGCGCTGCTGCGAATACTTCAGCGCGGCTTCCAGCGCGGCCTGGGCCAGTCCCACCGCCATTGCCCCGATGCTGATACGCCCGCCGTCGAGGATGGCAAGGAACTGCTTGAAGCCCTGACCTTCCTTACCCAGCAGGTTGGCGTAGGGAATGCGCGCATCCTGGAAGAAGAGCGGCGAAGTCACCGACGAGCGCAGGCCCATCTTGTCCTCATCCTTGCCGCAGCTGTAGCCGGGGGTGCCGTTCTCGATGATGAAGCTGCTGATGCCGCTCGACTCGCCGCTGCCGCGGTCGGTGCGGGCGGTAATCACGGTGGTGCGAGCGACCCGCCCGTTGGTGCAGTAGACCTTGCTGCCATTTATCACCCACTCGTCGCCGTCGAGCCGCGCCACGGTGCGGGTGCCGCCCGCATCGCTGCCCGCGCCCGGCTCGGTCAGCCCGAACGCGCCCAGCCCCTTGCCGCTTGCGAGCGGAACGAGGTACTTCTGCTTCTGCTCCTCATTGCCAAAGTAGTAAATCGGCCCACAGCCCAGCGAGATGTGCGCCGCCAGGCCGAGGGCCAATGAACCGTCCGCCCGCGCAACCTCCTCGACGGTAATCGCATAGGAGAGGGTGTCGAAGCCCGCGCCGCCATACTCTTCGGGATAAGGCACGCCCAGGAAGCCGAGTTCGCCCATCTGCATCATGATCTCCATCGGGAACTCGTGGCTGTGGTCGCGCTCTTTCGCGCCGGGGGCAATCACCTCGTTGGCGAAGTCGCGCACCGCCTCGCGCAGCGCCTTCTGCTCACTGTTAAGTTCAAACTCCATAGGTTAAAGATACCTCCTCGTATCATGTCGCGCCGTGCAACATAGCTGCGGCATGGGTCATCGTATTCAGAAAAGCAAATTGCTGCCCCGGTTGGGGCGTGGTTGGTGGTATTATAGCACAGGCGGGCGGGAAGCGTCGAGTCTTGACCTGCGTGTGTAGCTGATGTACAATCATGACGGCAGCTAGCGGATTCGTAAAAGCGGATTAGGTAGCGTAGAGGCGCATGGCATACCCCCTGCTGGCCGATGACAAGGTTCATCGAGGGTGGCAACGTTGCTGTAGGGGCGCTTCACCACCCCTCTCCCTAACCCTCTCCCCGCTGGGGAGAGGGATCATTGCTCAAGGAGACTGATGCAACCCACCCTAGACAAGCTGAAAGACATCCCCTACCCGCTGACCCCCATCGCCGAAATCACTGAGCGTATCGCGCGGTTGCAGGCGAAGCTTGCCGCGGCGGGGCTGGATGGGGCGCTGGTGGTGCAGAATGTGGATTTGCACTACTTCAGCGGCACGATGCAGAACGCGCACCTGTACATACCGGCGGCAGGCGAGGCGGCGCTGTTCGTGTGGAAGAGCCTGGCGCGGGCGCGGCACGAGTCGCCGCTGCGCGATGTTGCGCCGCTGCGTAGCCCGCGCGATTTGCCAAAGCTGCTGGCCGAGCGCGGCTACACGCCCGCCCGCATCGGGCTGGAGCTTGATGTGCTGGCGGTCAATCAGTTCCGCAGCTACGAGCGGGCCTTCGAAAACGTCGCCTTCGCCGATTGCTGGCCGATTATCCGCAGCGTGCGGCTGGTTAAGAGCGCCTGGGAGGTGCTGCAAATCGAGCGGGCGGGGGAGATTAGCAGCGCCCAAATCAGCGCGGTGCTGAACGCGCTGCACCCCGGCGTGACTGAGCTTGAAGCGGCAGCGGCGGGCGAGTACGCCGGGCGCATCCTCGGCCACGAGTATGTGGTGCGGATGCGCGGGCTGAACAATGACCTCGACGTTGGTTACGCCAGCAGCGGGCCGACCGGCGCGTACTCCACGGGGATGCTCACCTGTAACGGCGGCCTCGGCCTGTCGCCATCCCACGCGCAGGGAGCAAGCTGGCGTCACATCCAGCGCGGCGAGCCGGTGCTGGCCGATTTCGTTGGCCTCTATAACGGCTATCTCGCCGATCAGACCCGCACCCTCTGCCTCGGCAACCTGCCCGCCGACCTGCAACGCGCCTACGCCGCCACGGTGCAGATGCAGAACGCGATGGTTGCCGCGATGCGCCCCGGCGTCACCGCTGAGGAACTGTTCAACATCGGCACGGGGCTGGCCGCCGAGCTTGGCTACAGCGAGAACATTCAGGGCTACGGCGAACAGCAGGTCAACTTCATTGGGCATGGCGTCGGGCTGGAACTAAACGAGTGGCCCGCGATTGCCCGCGGCGTGACTGAACCCTTGCAGCCAGGAATGGTCATTGCGCTGGAGCCGAAGCTAGCCTTCCCCGGCGTGGGCATGGTAGGCATCGAGAACACCTGGTTGATCACTGCGGGCCAGCCGCGCCGCCTCACCACCCTGCCGGAGGAGCTTGCCTGTGTCCCAGCGTAGGGCGCGCGGCCTGTTGGCAATCGCGGCGGCGATTGCCGCCCTGCTGCTAATCGTCGCCTTCAGCCAGAGCGTGAGCCTGCGCGAGGTTGATCAGCACCACCCTGATCCTGACGACCCCGCTGGCCCGCCACTCACGACCACCACCAGCATCGCCCAATCACTGACCATCACCCACGACCGCTTCGAGACCTTCGACTTCCGCGCCGCCCAGCCCCAGCTAGTCTACTCCGGCAAGGTCAAGCTACGGCTGCTGCAAGGCGGCGCGAGCGGCAAGCCGCTGAATGTCGAGCTGATTCCCAGCGGCGGGCGAGTGGTCTTCGGTATACCCGACCTGCCACCAGCGGGTCAATATTATCTTGAGCTAACCGGCGTGGCTGCCGACCTCAGCGCCTTCGGCGTCGTCTACTCGCCGCAGGACAACTACTCCGGCGGCCAGTTGTACGTGGACGGCCAGCCGCATGAGGGCGACCTCTCCTTCCACGCCACCTACCGCTACAATCTCTGGCAGGGGCTGGCCGACGCAGCGGGCATCCTGATTGCCAACCTCTGGGTGCTCATCTGCGCCCTGCTGCTCTACATCCTGCCGGGGCGGGCGCTGCTGGCGTTGCTGCCGCGTGGCACGCTCAATTTCGCCCAGCGCATCATCGCTGCGCCTTTCCTTACCCTCGCCGCGCTGCCGCTGCTGCTGCTCTGGCTGAAGCCGACTGGCTTGCTGCTCGGCGGCTGGCAGATGTGGGTTATCCTAATCGTCTCCGCAGCGGTCATCGTCTGGGATGAGCGGCGGCGGGGGCGGGTCGGCGACGGCTGGCGGGCGGTGCTGGGCTGGTGGGCGTATGTGCTGCTGGCTGGCTATATGGTGTTGGCGATTGTCGCCCGTTTGCTCAGCGCCAAACCGCTGGTGGCGGGCAGTGGCATTGATGGCTACCACCATACCCTGATTACCCAGCTGATTATGGAGCGGGGTCAGCTTCCCAGCGACTACCTGCCCTATGCGCCGCTGTCCAGCTTTACCTACCACTACGGCTTCCATGCGCTCGGCGCGGCGCTCGGCTGGCTGTCGGGCCTGGATAGCGTCACTCTGATGCTGCTCACCGGCCAGGTGTTGAGCGCGATTATTGCCGCCGCGCTGTTCGTCTTTGTCGAGTACATCTGGCACAGTCGGGTGATGGCCCTAGCCGCCGCCTTCATCGTTGGCTTCCTCGCTATCTTCCCGATTTTCTACGTCAACTGGAGCCGCTACACCCAGCTTGCCGGTCTCGCAGTGCTGCCAGTCGCCATCCTGCTGCTGGTCATCGCCCTACGCCAGCCGCGCCTGCACTGGGGCAGCATCGCGCTGGCGGTTATCTCCGGCGCGGGCCTGCTGCTGGTGCATTACCGCATCTGGATTACCTACGCCACGCTGGTCGCGCTCTATGCAATGGCGCGGGTGGCCGGTGATGCGTGGCAGTATGTCCGCGCCCGCCGCGTGCGGACACCCTCCCGGCCTCCACCGCTGGGGGAGGAGATTAGCACACTCCCCTCCCCCCGGGAGGGGCTGAGGGCGGGTGCGCGTCAGACGGCCCCGCTCCCCTCTCTACCCCCTCTGGGGGCGGGTGTTGAGGGCACGATAAATCCCGCCCCTACATCCAGCCACTCCTCACTCCTCACTCCTCACTCCTCACTTTTGAGGCTGCCTGCCTGGATTGCTTCAATTCTGGTTACTGGCACCCTGATGCTGCTAGCGGTGCTGCCCTGGCTGCTCAACCTGCGGGCCAACTTCATTACTCGCATCGTCAACAATACCAATACCGATGTGACCGCTGGGTTCTTCGACCTCGACACCCTAATTGGCCGCCAGCCGCTCAACTACTTTAGTAGCTACACGTTGCTGGCGCTGGCCGCCGCTGGCTTGCTGCTGATGCTGTGGCGATTCAACGGCTGGGGTTGGCTGCTGACCGCATGGGTGGGGCTGCACGTACTGCTCTCCAACCCCTACTGGCTGCGCCTGCCGTTCGCCGGGCTAGTGGATAATGTGACGTTGGTGCAATCCAGCTTCGTGCTAGTCGCCATCTTTGCAGGCTACGCAGTGGCGCAGATTATCGCGCTGGCGGGTAGGTTGCTGCGGCTGGACAGCGAGAAACCGCCGCCCGATGCCGTTGCGTTGCTCAAGGCTGCGCGTATCGGTCTGGCGATAATCACCATCGCGGGTGCGTTGGCGGCCACCCCGCCACAACTCGGCCTGCTCGATGCCAAGCCTTACGTGCTGGCCCAGGACCGCGCCGCGCAAGCCTGGATTGCCGCCAACGTGCCATCCAACTCGCTGTTCCTGGTCAGCGACTTCGGCTTCGAGTGGGCGCCGCGTCTGGCTCAGGGTTCCGATGCTGGGCTATGGATACCGCTGCTGGCCCGCCCTGCCAGCAACGCCCCGCCCGCGCATACCCCTGGCTCGACCGCGCCGCCCCAGCCCGCCTATAATGAGCAACTCGCCGACTCGACCTACCTGACCATGACCTTCGACACCACCATTGCCTCCACCGCACTCGACAAAGAGGAGAGCTGGCAGACGCTAAAACGCTACGGCGTCACCCACATCTACGTCGGCTCCCGCGGCGGGGTGCTGCACGCCTCGCAGCTTGCCAGCAATCCGCACGCGGTACTCATTTGGCACCAGGATGATGTTTGGGTTTATCGCATTGACTACAACGCCAGGCTCCCCTAACTATATTTTAGAAGAAATTCTATTTCTTAACCAAAACTCCCACCGGGTCGCCCACCCTTGCCCCCAACCGCCGCGCAGCGGAGCCATTGCGCACCGCGATCTCCAGCAGCCGTTCGCTGCCCACCAGCGCGAGCAGCGCGCCCTCCTCGGCGTCGGCGTAGGTGTGCAGGATAGGGCAGATGTTGTCGCGGCCAACCGCGGCGCGGAGCATGGCACGGTCGGGGTGCAGGTTCTGCATTAGGCTGGCGTCAATGTTGGTGATCAGGTTGCCGAAGCGGTCAATGTGCAGCACGCTGCCCATAATCTTACCACCCGCCTGGTCGAGATGGGGCGCGAAACTGGGCAGCAGGGTGATGCGCTCAAGGCGGGGGCCGAATGCGGCAGGCTCTACCCCGTTGGTCAGGTGCGCGGCGGCGGGAGCGAAGACATCGCGCCCGTGAAAGGTGCTGCTCACCACGCGGAGGCGATAAGCGGGGTTGCTCAGTTCGTAGACCGGCGGGCCGGGCGAGTCGTCCGCCAGAGTGACGAACGGGGAGATCGCAAACGGCGCGAGCGATTGCTCCTCGGAGGAGAGGGTTGCACTCAACTGCCCCCTCTCCCCACCGGGGGAGAGGGTTATATCCAACTGCCCCCTCTCCCCACCGGGGGAGAGGGCCTGCGCCGCCAGCATCTGCCGCTCCGCCTGGTAGACGTAGGTGAGCAGCCCATTATCGGGCGCGACGAAGCGGCCATGTGCAGTGTCGAGCAGGATGCACTTGCGGTCACTGCCCACCCCTGGGTCAACGATGGCGATATGCACGGTGTCGGGCGGGAAGAAGCGGTAGGCGCGATACAGCACGAAGGCGGCCTCGGCGATGCTCTGCGCGGCAACGTCGTGGCTCAGGTCAATCACCCGCGCGGCGGGGTTGATGCTATAGATGACCCCCTTGAGCGTGCCGACGTAGCCATCGGCGAGGCCGAAGTCAGTGGTCAGGGTAATTGCGGCGCTAGAAGTGTCCATCGCTGATATAAATCTCCCCGAACGGTTCTTCCTGCTCCACCTGCGCCTGGCGGTGGCGGATTAGCTCCAGCAGCGCAAGGAAGGTGACGACCTCTTCCTGCGCGTGGGCCAGCCGTGTAGGCGCGTGATGCGCGGCCAACACCTCAGCGAAGGTGTAGCGGCGGCGCTGCTTCAGCCACGAGTGCAACTCCTTCAGCCGCGCCGCCACCGACACTCGCCAGGGCTGGATTGGCGAAGGTGTGCGCGGGCGGGCGCTGGCATCGAGGCTCATCGCCAGTTGGGTGCGCCGCCGCGCCAGCGCGGTCAGTTGCTCGATGCTCACCCCACTCAATCCGTAATCCTCAAAGCTGGATTTCACCTCTACCGTGTGCGCTGCGCGCAGGAAGCTGCGTTCGCCGCTCTCCTCGCGGCGGCGTAGCTCCCGCGCCGCAACCTTGATTGCCTGATACTCTTGCAGGCGGCGCACCAACTCCTCGCCGACATCCTCCGCCTCCTCTTCCTCTGGTGCCTGCTTGATTGGCGATTTGGGCAGCAGTTGCTGCGACTTGATGTACAGCAGCTTGGCGGCCACCACCAGGAAAGCAGCAATGTCGCCGACATTGGGCCGCTGCTCCGCGCTACGCACATAGGCGAGGTACTGGTCGGCGACATCGGCCAGCGCAATTTTGGTAATTTCAAGCTCGTTCTTCTCGATCAGTCGCAGCAGCAAGTCGAGCGGCCCGTCGAACTCCGGCAGGCGCACCTCGTATCTGGTTTGCTGGCTGAGCAGCGGCGGACGGGTAGCAGTTGGCATAGGTGAATGTAGATTGTAGATTGTTGATGATGTAAGGGCGGGTTGCACTCGTCCATACGCACCAATCTAAGCCCCCAGCGGGGGTTTGGGGGAGAAATGCTGAACGACCTCCAGGCTTATCGCCAGCTTACATCTCCGCTCAACTTAATGCCTATGGGGCGGCCTACCCTTGCCCTCGTAGATCTGCGGCAACGTCCCCCACCCTGCCTCCCCCTTTGGGGGAGGGGATTAGTTCATGTCATCGGCCCGCTTCAGTGCAATTAGCAGCGGCGGGTCGTCAGGGCGGGGAGGGTGCATATGGTCGCGGATGAGCGCGGCGCACTGCGGCGACACGCCGAGGCGGGCAGCCATCTCTGCGCCGAGGCGAGGATGCTCCCAGCTTAGATAGAAGGCGTGCCACATCCCCTTTGGCTGGGCTGCCCCACGCTTTGCCAGCCGCCGCAGCAG
>QHBQ01000136.1 GCA_003243865.1 Candidatus Chloroheliales bacterium
TTCTTCGCCACCAGCTTGTTGAAGGTGTCGTGTTCGCGCCAGAACGCCAGCGTCTGATGCTCCATCGCGCTGAAGTTTGGGCTGCTGCTTACTTCTCGAAACATAGTTTTCCTCCTGGTCTCCCTTAATGCCCCAGCACGCGCACGCTGTTGCTGCGGTCGTGCCATGTCAATGTGTGGCTGCCAAACTGTTTGAGTAGCTCTTGCGCCTCGTAGATGTAGGGTTTGAGGTGTTCCGCCTTCACCTTCCACTTGCCGTTCACCTGATTTACCACCAGGTTGCTGTCGCCCTTAACGTCTATGTGCCAGTCGGCTGGCGATTGACCTAGCTCGATGATGCGGCTGATGATGTCCTGAAGCCCGCGAATCAGCGCCAGGTACTCGGCTTCGTTGTTGGTTAGGCCCGCGCTGAACTCGTGGCGTACCACCTCGTCGGCCTTGCGTTCTTTGTATTCGCCCTTGTCGTTCGGCACGAAGATGCCGTAGCTGCCGTAGCTGACTGTACCTGCGCCAGCGTTGCCGCCCGGCTCACCGCCATCGAAATAGATGAGCACCTTGCGGATGTCGGGGCGGAGCGTGGCTTTCGTAATCGCCTGCTCTGGCCTTACCGCTTCTGGCTTGGCCGCTTGTTCGCTGATTGCCTGCTCAACCAGATAGATGAGCAGCAGCGGCGCGGCGCCGATGTTGCGGATGCTATATGGTTCGCCCGCCTCGATGCTGACCATCGTGCCAACCCCTAGCACCTCGCCGCCCTCACCCCAATTGGTGCCAAGTTCACCGATGCCTTGCAACACGAAGAACTGGCGATTGCTCTGATTGTTCTGGCTGTCGCTGGCTAGCACCCCGCCGGGAGCAATCTCGAACAACCGCTCGGCAGGCCTGGTTATGCTGCTGTCAGCGATAAAGCGAATCTTCACGCCCTCGGCTTGCTGTCCGGGTTTAGTAGCCACCCGTGACGTTTTTTGTGCTAGCAGATTAGTGACGTTCACGTCTCGAACCCCTTTGGGCGAGTGCCGCCCGCCTCTACACTCATGCCTCATGCCTCGCGGTCATCACTCCTGATTAAAGCTCAGAGTGTAGCCACCGAACTGGTCGAGGATGGCGGTGGCCTCGTCGAGTAGCTCCTGGGCCTTCGGACTCTTGGGTGCGGTCTCGCCCTGCAGCTGGCGGATAACGGTGCGGTTGTTGCCGCTGATGTCCACCTGCCAGTCTGCCAGCAACTGGTCTTCCTCTTGCAGCCGCGCAGCCAGGTCTTCCAGCGCGTGGATGAGGGTCTGGTAGGCGGCCTGCGCCGCGCTCATCTCCTCGAACTCGACGCTATCGCCAATCGGCGCGGGGCGAGGGCTACCAGCAACCGGCGGCGGGTAGAGGCGATAGCTGCCGAGGCCCTTGCCCTGCTCATCCATGCCGCCCTCGAACACGACGCGAAAGTGGCGACTTTCGTCACTGCCGTCGTCGGCGACAGACAGGGCAGTGTTGCCAGCTGCTGCGGTCAGATCCACTGGCGGGTTGTAAGACGCAGGCTGCTCACGCACCTGGGTCGGCTGCGGCTTGCTGCCTCGCGCCACACTGGCGGGCGATGCAGCAGGAGCAGGTTTAGCGGCTGGCTCTTCTACCGGTTTAGCCAACGCTTCACCCAATGCCACGCCGGTTGGCCGGATGAACAGCAGTTGCAATGGATTCGTGCCGGTGTTGCGGATGCGGAAGCCCTCGTCGGGGTTGAGACTGAGCAGCGCGCCGCGATTGAGCTGCTGCGTCACCTCGCTGCGGGCCGCGCTGACCTCGCCAACACCGGACAGCACAAAGAAGTGGCGCTCACCCTCGCCCTGGCTGCTTGCCAGCACGCCGTCGGGCGCAAGCTCGAACAGGCGCGTCTCCACCCCCAACCCGCTGCCATCGGGCAGCGAGTGAACGCTGACGCCCTCGGCGACCCGCCCATCGCCCGCCTTCAGCCGCCGCGCCTGCTGCTGCTGTAGATAGATTACTTGCATTGGCTCGGACCCTCTCCCAGCCTCCCCCAGAGGGGGAGGGGTTTATGTAAGCAATAAAAATCCCGCCCTCACGCATAAGGACGAGATAGCTCTCGCGGTACCACCTTAGTTGGCCTTGACGGCCCTCTTAGCGAGGCGCGTGTTCATGCCTCCGCCCCTGGTAACGGTGGGCTGGCCGGTTGCGTCTACTGGATGGTCGAACGTTCGCCAGGGCGAGTGCCGCCGGCCCCTACAGAACCTTCGATACATCGTTCGGGCAACAGCTCAGGAACGATTTTCGCTCGTTGCGGCACGTCCGGCTCACACCAACCCCGGACTCGCTGTTGCGCCAGCCAACGCCTACTCTTTCCCTCATTGCTGCGTCTATCTTCAGTTATTTGTGGTGATTATAACAGGTGGGGCGGGGGTTTGTCAACTTCTTCCCAGTCCACTACCGCGTGGCGCTCGACAATGATTGGCTCCTGCCCATCCTGGGCCAGGGCGACCACCGCGCGGTCGAACCAGCTAATTGGGCCGCTGATCTGGTGTCCCGACTCCAGCTTGAGGGTGATCGGTTCGCCGCCGTCCTGATGCTTGTAGAGTGCGGCAGTCAGCTTCTTGCGGTAGCGTTCGCGGTGCCACTGCAACTGCTCCAGCGGCACGCCGAAGTAGGCGGCCAGCTTGGCGAGTATCTCGTCATCCTCACCGATGCGGCGGTGCTTCATCTCGATGTAGTTGATCTCGTGCAGCGGCACGCCGGTCACTTCTTGTATTTCCCGCGGTGTGACTCCACTGTGCCGCGCCCGCAGCAGCTTCATATAGTCGCTCAGACTCACTGTGCCACCCCCTCACTGCTGCCCTCACCAGAAATGGGGGAGGGAGTATCGGCAACATCATCGCGGTGGTCGTCCTCTTCCTGGCGGCGGGCGTGTCCGTCGGGGCCGTAGAAGCCCGGTTCGCCATCGTCGGCCATGCCAGCGGTGGCAGCAGGCGCGTGCGGCAGCTTGACCTCGCCTTTGTGCTTCGGCAGTTCGCCGTCGTTATGCTCGTTGCTCTGCTCGGCGGCGGTCAGGGTTGCCAGCGGGTTGCCGGTTCCCACCTTCTGGTAGTAGGCAATCGCCAGCTTGCGCAGTACCACATCGTTGCCGTCGTCACCAATGATGACGATGGTGTAGGGAGTGTATTCCTTAATCTGGCCGGTGAAAATCTGGCCGTCGAACATGGTGAAGCTGAAGATCGCGCCCGCTTTCTGCTGCGCGTTGATGTACTCCGGTTCACGGTCGTCAGGCAGTTTGGTGGTAGCAGGCGACTTCTTCGCCTCCTCGGACAAGCCCGCAGCCCGTTCGCGCATATTGCGAATCCACTCGCGAGCCTGCATTCGGTCAAGCTCGGTCAGCGGCTTACCCACCTCGGCGGCAATCTCTTCCGTGGTTAGCCCGGCGCGGTTGCCCTGGCGCAGGATCTCCAACACCTGGCCCTCGGTGGCGGGCAGGATGACCGGCTCCGGCTTGGGTGGCTTGGGTGGCCGATCTGGTTTCGGTTTGGGCTGGCTGCCCCAGCCGGGGCGCGGGGCGAGGACACCCTGCTCCGCTGACGTGGGACGTTGTCCGTCAGCAGGCGGGGGTGGCGCCTGCTGGTCAGGTGGCGGTGAGGTGGGGCGCGGCGATGCGGGCGGCGGGGTCGCTATTCCGGCCAGTGGGCTGGCAGGCGGCAGAATATCCTCCACCTTCACCCACAGCGCCTTCGCCAGCAGCTTCGCATGGGGCAGCGGAATCAGCTGCTGGCCGATCTCGTAGTCGTTAATCAGCCGCGACGGAATGCCTGCCCGTGCGCTCAGTTGCCCCAGGGTCAGGCCCTTCTTCTCGCGGATGCTGCGCAGTTTGTTCATTTGCGTGTCTCCTTTTTTTCCAGTCCAAAGTTTGGTGGCGGCACGCTCGCCCCACCTCGACGCGCATATTATAGCTTACTGTATTCGGTTCGTGCAATAGGGCAAAAGGTTTTGACAAATCACAACAAAGCTTCTAAAATAGCGCCAGTGAAATGCTAAACCCTCAGTCCTTTGATTACAATCCCCCGACATTTGAGGGCGTTGAAACTAAAGTAGAATCTGGCGATAAACACAAAGGAGCAGGAATAAAGATGGATATGAAACTCGAGCTTGTGCCGGTACCGGTTTCTGATGTTGACCGCGCCAAAGCCTTCTACGTTGAAAAGCTCGGATTTAACCCCGACCATGATATTCGGCCTAGCGACACAGTTAGAGTTGTCCAACTAACACCACCTGGGTCAGCTTGTTCGATTGTTATTGGCACTGGTTTGGGCGAAATTTCTGAAATGCCGCCTGGATCGCTTAGGGGTCTCCATCTGGTTGTAGCGGACATAAGCAAGGCTCGCGAAATGCTCGCTGGCCGGGGCGTTGCCGTAAGCGAGATTGACGACCAGGGGGGGCATTAAGTACGTTTACTTCAGCGACCCCGATGGCAACACCTGGGCATTGCAGGAAATACCGGCCAACGCTTAAGGGCTGAACATACGGAAAAGGCTGAAAAAGCCGACGTTGCATTGCCGCAGCGTCGGCTCGTTTGTGCCTGGTGCTAGGCAGGGGGTTGGATGTGGTGTAGGGGCGCATGGCATACGCCCTGCTGACTGGCATCAATGCTCAATGGAAGCTCCGCTGCTGCCCTACATCTTCTGCGTTTTCCGCTCCTTTCCGCGGCTCAAACAAACCTTCCTGCTTCCTCATGCTCAATTTGCCCCGTTTGCTTGACAAGGGGGTACGCCGTTTGCTATAACTATACGCGAGAGAGTATCACCCTACCAGCCTCAATGATTA